>JAJDAG010000181.1 GCA_029262005.1 Candidatus Zhuqueibacterota bacterium
GAGGTCATAGTAGCCGAACGCTTGGTTTAATTGCCGGGACATGGTGAAGGGCCGAACCCCTGAACAAGTCCTGGGCAGGCGCTGTGGTCAAGGAGGTGCACTGTCACGCTCGTCTTGCGACACTTATGCCCGACTGGCTCAGTCGTGAGCGGCGCGGCGACAACCGCCGGCCTTGGAAATGTGAAAGAACCTTTTTCACATTAGATGTTGATTCATCCTGCGATGATGAGTTTACCCTGAGCCTGCCGAAGGGGCCGGTGCGGACCCGCACGCAGGGTGGTGTGGTAAGGGCGGGAGAGAAACCCGCCCTTACCCGATTATGCATGGGCTATCATGCCAATGCCATGGCACACGCCCGACTATTTTCCTTATTTCATAAACGCGAGCTTCCTGCTCAAAACAAATCCTTTTGCCTCAAGCCTGTACAGATAAACTCCACTCGCCACTTTGACGCCGCGGAAATCCGTGCCGTTCCAGACCACACTGTGCCGACCGGCTGCAATAACGCCGGAGTGCAAGGTCTGAATGAGCTGGCCGCGCATGTTGTAAATCGCCAGCTTCACTTCAGAAGTCTCGGGGATATCAAAGGAAATGGTTGTGCTCGGGTTGAACGGGTTCGGGTGGTTCTGCTCTATCCCGAATTCTTTAGGTATGGGGGTGACTTCCAAAGTTTGCCTTTGGTCGTCCTCTTCCGCATCTTCTGCCGAGCTTGAGACCTTGGCCAAGGGCAAAGGAATGCTGGAATCATGATGCAGAATGGTCGAACCCTTATCAATATCGATATCCTTGGCACAGATGGCGCCTTGAAAGGTAACATCCTTATGCAAGTGCACTTTATCCTCTGAGGCGATAATCGACCCCAGAACGCGGGCGCCCTCGTGCACATCGACGTTCTTCATACTATTGAAGGTGACAAACCGGCTCTCATGGCCTGCCGGTGAGGTGATTGTCACCTGCGAATTCTTATGAAAGTGCAGCTTCTTGACCGTGTTGATGGTCACCGGCCCGTCGGAAACGTCGATAGACAAGGTGGTTTCGTCCTTGAGGTCCAGCTCTTTAAAGAAATAATCACCGCTGCTCAATTCCAGCGTGCCCCGCTTCTTTACTTCGATTTTGCCGTAAGAACCGGGCGCCAGGCTCTGGCTCTGGTCTTCCTCTACCGTCACCTTTTCGCCGCCAGCAGTGAAAGACAACCCGGGCAATGGCTCGCTTGCAACCGGTGTATTGCCGAGCGCGGTACCGGTGACAGTTGCACCAGACTTTATTTTGAGTTTGCCGCCCGCTGTCACATCGCCATCAATGATATTGTCTTTATCGATGGTTATGCCCCCCACCGCTGTCAAATTGCCGGTATGGGTATTCATATTGCCCTTATGGAAATGGATTTTGTCGTTGGCATGAATATCGCCATAGGATGAACTCAGGCCCATCATTAGACTGTCAGCACTGACATCTATTTTCTTGTCCGCCAGTAAGAGGAAGGAGTGTTCCAGGGCAGGCAGAACCGTGACCATAAACGAGCAACTTACCTGGTTGCCGCCAGCATCGGTGGCTGTGCTGTTGACAGGCGTGACGCCAATAGGAAACAAGCTGCCTGAGGCCGGCGTATTCACCACAGAGGCGCTGCAGTTATCGCTAGTGGTGACCGCAAAGTTGACCATCGCATTGCCGGAGCCGAGCGCATCTTCGTCCACAGTGATGTCGCCAGGACAGGTAATCGTTGGCGGCGTCACATCGTCCACAATGACATTTTGGGTCTGCTGGCTGGTATTGCCGTTGCCGTCGTCGTAAACCCAGGTGACGGTAAACGTGCCCTGCGCAGTGTAGGTTGTAGGGTCCGTGGTAGTTGCCGTGATGCTGCCCGCACAGTTATCTGTGGCGGTTGGAGCGGTCAAAGTCACACTGCACTCACCGGTGGCATCAGCTAGCGTAGCAACATCCGGCGCGGGTGCGGTGTCATCAACCACATTCACGGTAATGTCAATACTGCACATGCCACCGTTGCCGTCGTCCACGCTCACGGTGACGGTGTTGGCGCCCAGAACCAGGCTGGTCGGGCTGACGGTGATGGTGAGCGGGTCGCCGTCTGGGTCGGTCACGCCGGTAACGTCAGAGCCAGAGATGGTGGCTTGGCAATTGGCTCCGGCGCTTTGGTTAGGAATGGCTGCGAAGCTGCAGTCGGGGGGTTGGTTTGAGGGACCCAATTTAGCAATGAAAATCTCTCGTCCACCCGCACTGGTACGTGTTTCTGCATCGAAATCTGCTGTACCTGAAAAATAGCCGGCAACAAGAGCATTGTCAGAGCCATCCAAGGCAATCCCGGCACCTCTGTCGGTATCCGGCGCGGTCTCACTTCCTCCAGCCCGTTTTGCCGAGAGAAAGTTACCGCTCGCATCACACTTGGTCACGAAAATATCCTCTGTTCCGTTGCTCGTCAGGGTCGTGGAACCAAAATCTGCTGTACCTGTGAAATGTCCAGTAATAACGCTGTTTCCAGAGCCGTCGATATCCACCTCGCTGCCTACATCGGTGTCTAAACCTGATTGACTTCCCCCTGCTCTCTTAGCCCAGAGTACATTACCTCCAGCATCATACGCCGAAATGAGAATATCGGTACCTCCTAAGCTTGTCAGCGTGGTGCTTCCCGAGGTGATTGAGCCTGAGAACCAACCGGTTATAATGTTGTTTCCTGCGTTGTCCATTGCAATCCCACTGCCCCGGTCATCAGCCGTTCCTCCAGCTCTTTTGGCCCAGAGTATGTTGCCGTTAGCATCGTACTTGGCCACAAAGAGGTCGCGACTGCCTGCGCTGTTCAATGTTATAGAGCCGAAGTCTGCTGTACCTTGAAAAGTTCCGACTGTTACGCTGTTGCCCAAACCATCTGTACTAATGTCTGTTCCGACATCTGTATTATTGGTGACGCTCGATCCGGCTCGTTTGGCCCAGAGTACGTTACCATTTGGATCATATTTGGCAACGAAAGCGTCACCACCGCCAACACTGGTCAGCGTTATTGAGTCGAAAGTCACATTGCCACCGGAATTATGATGACCGAAGGTTCCGGTGACATAAATGTTTTTTGCATCATCGGTAGCCACCTCAAAACCAAACACACCAAAAGAACCAGTAGCCGCTTTTGCCCAGAGCATGTTGCCATTAGAGTCATATTTTACTAAAAACAACTCTTCGTTAGCTCCTCCGATAGGTAGTACAGTACTGCCGAAAGTAATGCTACCGATATAGGCCCCGGTTGCAATCACGTTATTCGATGCATCTGTCGCAATACCGATTCCAGTATTCGCCCCTGAATTGGCACCACCCGTGGCAACACCGCCAGCATGTCTGAGCCATACCAGACTACCATTAGGATCGTATTGGGCTACAAAGACGTCACGAGCACTTACACTGGTAAATGTCGTCCCGTCAAAGTCAGCACTACCTCGAAAAAAGCCCACTACAAGACTATTGCCCGTGCCATCGACCGCTATGTCATTTCCGCGATCGTTATCCGTTCCTCCTGCTCGTTCTACCCACACGAAATCAGGGGTCTGTGCATGTATTGAATAATTGGAGAATAACATTGCCTTCAAAAGAAATAACATAACAATGGTTCTTTTCATGTCATTGCCTCCTATTTATATAGTTCCTTTTATAGTTCCTTCATTATAATATTCAAAATATCTACCGCGGATAGCACTTTGCTGTGCTGTGCCGGTTTTTTGCACGATACTTTTTTAAAACCACTTTTGTTCGTTAACTCCCAAGATTCAGAAAATCGCTGCCGCGGGTAGGCCTCAGTACCAGATACGGGTGTAGGCCCGGCATGGGCATGAACTAATAAGGTGTAAGTTCTTTGTAAGTGAACCTCTGTATGTTAAAATGTATAGCAATTACGAGCGAAAGGCAATTGCAAAGCCGCGAGGCTTTGTGGAAAGGAAGCCTGTAGCAAAGCAGTGAGTCAGAGCCTGCCCTGAGCGCAGCCGAATGGGTCAGCAGAGGCCATAGTAGCCGAACGCTCGGTTTAATTGCCGGGACATGGTGAAGGGCCGAACCCCTGAACAAGTCTGGGGCAGGCGCTGCGGTCAAGGAGGCGCACTGTCACGCTCGTCTTGCGACACTTATGCCCGACCGGGCTTAGTCGTGAGCGGCGCGGCAACAACCGCCGGCCTTGTAAATGTGAAAGAACCTTTTTCGCATTTGATGTTGAATCATCCTGCGATGATGAGTTTACCCTGAGCCTGCCGAAGGGCCCGGTGCGGACCTGCACGCCGGGTGTTGTGGTAAGGGCGGGAGAGAAACCCGCCCTTACCCGATTAGGACTTAATTCTAAAATAATCATTTTGTTAATACTTTTGAAGAATATAATCTTTCCTCAATATCTTGGCATTGAATGAAAAACTCATAGCCCTCTGAATGATTAAGCATATCTCGAAATTTAAACTTTTCATTCTCTTTTAAGTCTTTACGCGATATAAATGCAAATTCAACGGTTTCAATATGGTTGCTTGGCACGACCAAAGTGCGATCCTGAATTGTGTGCGCAGACCTATGGGTAACATAGTCACGATAAGAGTAAAGCGAAAAAATCACTTCCTCAGTATCAAGTCTATCATTTGGAGTTACTGTCAAATTACCAGAAACTAAAGCAATTGGTTTGCGACCGTAATTTTGGAGACAGCATTGTATCTTCGCTGACACAGGTTGACCGCCTCCAGCGTGAAATCCTAAATGAGGCTTATAAGTCTTGATTTCAAGAGCATATTCGGGCTCAATATTTTTTCTATCATAAAACATAAACTCAATATCAGACCTGTTAGCTGGAAAAATTCCAGTTGTTTTCCGTATTGGAATAAAATTTTGGATCTTCTTTTCGCCTTTTGAAACATATTCACCAATGATATGAGGTTTGGAGAGCGAAGGTGGAATTATGAAAACACTAATCGTTTTTCCATCTACTAATAACTCCTTGATTTCAAAATCAATTGCGGGATCCACAGATTTGACCACTAAACCATATAAATCTGAAACATCACGCAGCCCTGATTTAGTGAAAGGGGAATCAAAAAATTGGCCTGTTTTCTGATCCAAGCCAATAATCAAAAATCCGTTTACCCCTGGTGTATTTGTTATGGAGGTTATGTCTTTTAGGAACTCAGAAATAACTTTCTTATCTTTGCTGACCAACTGGTACCACTCTCTTTTGATTTCAATCTTCGATTCTTCAACTTCGCCACCATTTTGAAGCCGGTCAATGAGAAATTTTAAAGACAGTTCTAGTTTGTTAATGTCCATTTCGGCTATTCTTTATTAGAAATATTTAAGTAGTCCTAACATATATTTGAATCACTATTTCTCAATGTTAAATGTTTCTACCATCAGGAACATGTTCCTGTATCAAGGATACAAAAATCCAGGGTTCCTGCTATCAGAAACATTCCAGACGATTCTTTCGTCCAATCCCAGCGCACATGCTTCGCCATAGGGCAATTGCCATAATCCATTTAGTGCCTGAGAGCTGCTCCATTATCTTTTTCACTTCATTGATCGAAAAAACGACGGGTAGTCGTTTTCCTTTCTTTATCCATGTGATTTCCAATTCGCCTGTTTCAATCTTCAGAACTTGTTTATACAAGAAGATAATAGCGCAAAGCGCTTGGTTCGGTGTTGAAGACGCCACACGTCGCTTAACTACCGGGTACGTGAGAAACGCATTGATTTCTTTATTACCCATTTCTTTGGGATGGCGTTTGTTGTGAAAGAGGATGAACTGCTTTACCCACTGAACATAGGTCTTTTCAGTGCTCAGACTATAGTGCTTCGTCCGAATGCGTTGCCGGACCTGTTCAAGTAGTTTGGGTTTCGTCGGGTGATGCATTGTCAATTCCTGTTTGGGTGATCGACAATTTGCTTTTCCCACCATCATGGCAGCATCGTGGACACTCGGAGTCGGGGGAGTGGGAAGTGTGTGGCATTAATATAAAACAATCAATTAACAATGTCAAAAGAAAAAAATAAATCTAAATGATTCATCAGCACAGTCATGGAGGGTGCGCCTTTGGCGCACATCCAAAGAACATCACCTGAGGCACTGCCAATTATTTCCCTGCCATTTTTTGGACAGGATTTACAGGATTAACAGGATTTTGTCAATGGCTCCGCTTAAAAGACGAATCCTGTTAATCCCGTCTAATAACGCTTTGCTTCCGGCTTCATTTGTGTTTGCCAACAGCCAACAGCTTTTAGTAACGCCATATCCAGCTTGCACACCCCCTTGCCCGCAAAGCGCAGCAAACCGCCCCCGGCGTGCACAAATGAAAGTTCACACGGGGCACGCTTTCCCACCGCGCGGGCATCTTTTTTTTTGCGCTGCGCACGCTTTCCTGCCGAGCGTGCACCTTTCCCAATTATGTGCGCATGCTTTCCGAGTGAATGTGCACTTTTTTTTATCTGGTGTGCACCTTTCCCGCCCGAGTGTGCTCTTTTTTTTGCCCGGTGTGCCCCTTTCCTGCCCGACCGGGCACCTTTTTCTAACCGCTGCGCACCCTGTGCCGACAAGTTTTATGCCCAAAATACGCGGCGGGCTAAAGTACTCTGCATTCCAGCCGATAACGAAAGCTACTTCATAAATGCTTAAACCAATCACAGAAAAGGAGACGACATTATGAACCGTCCGAGATTCTCAGAAGAAACGATTTTATCCATCGCCAAAACCACCCTTGTCAATGCCCGTACGCATGAGACTGAGTTGAATCAATATGGCATCACCGCGGCCATGCTTACCCAGTTTGACACGGACATTCAGGCGGCCGAGGCTTTGCCGGATGAACTGCAAAACCGCATGGTCTTGCGCGGCTACACGCAGGACAAGGATGGGGCTTTGGATAATTGCTATTTATGGGGCCGTCAGTTGCGTGTGCGCCTGGAAACCGCCTTTGGCAAAAAGTCGCCTGAGGTAAAGTCCTTTCCATCCCGGCAGTTTAAGAGCGCCCTGGGCAGTGAAAAAGGTATGATGCCGGTGCTGGAAACGCTGCTGTTGCTGGCAGATACATATAAAGAAACCCTCGCCAACTTCGGCCAGACCGATGCGGTGCTGGCCCAGGGTGCGCAGTGTCTCACTGATTTGCGAGCCAAAGATGCCACCCAGGAAGTTAAAAAGGATGAAAAGCGCAAAGCCACCCTGGAGCGCCATCAGACGTTTCAGGGGTTGTATGACACTGTCAATAAAATCAACCGCGTCGGCCGTCTTGTTTTCACCGGCAATGCCGTCAATTTGACGCTGTTTACAACCAAGTGGCCGCGTTCGCTCAGCCGGGTTACGGTTGTGCAAGAAAGCGAGGTCCCCGCACCGGCAGAGCAGCCGCTGGCAGGGGAGGAGGGGTGACATTTGCGCCTGCGGTAAGGTTGCCCCGCATGTAACAGCCGCAGGGGTTCATGCTTTTGCACCCCTGCATACGGCCTTACGCCAAAACCCATGGTCGCTCGCACCAGGGAACGGTTCCTGCGCTTCTGCCGCATTGCAGTTCTGCTTTTAACCTGAATAATGCACAGCACTCTTGTCCTTCTGGAGGAATCTTTTTAATTTACAGCAGTTTACCAGGCTAACCAGACGCCGCCTGAGTGACAATCCTGTGCATGACGTTTGACCTTAAATTGTGAATTTATGCATTAATCAGGCTGGCATTTTATCCTTTCCGCGATGGAATAAAAGCACAATTCCATTCAAGTTTCATAGCTTATTTTGCAAAGACTTTATTGCAGATTCCACATATTATACATCCACACATCTCTACAAAAAAGTCGCAAATCAGATTTTATATCAACGCTTGCACGGCCGGAGGTTCCCTGGGTATCTGCAGTGTCTCATTAAGTCGGCGGCACTGAAGTCATTAACCTGAATAATTCACAGCACCCTTGTCGTTCAGAAGTAATCTTGCTGATTTACAGCAGTTTACCAGGCTAACAAGGCGCCTCCTGAGTGACAAGCCGCTGCATGACGTTTGACCTTAAAGTGTGAATTTATGAACTAATCAGGTTAATAAACCGCCACAAAAATGTATAAATCGGTCCCAATAATGTTGGAGTCCTAATATGAAACGGCGAAAATTCTTTAAACTGTTCGGCTTAACAACCGGTGCGATGAGTTTAACGCCCTGGGAGTTCTTCGAATCCAAAGTATATGCGAGTGCAACCTTCAGTCGTTCAGGCGCCCTGGCGCAGATTGAAAAATTGGCAGGGCAGTCGCCGCTGCAGGCTGAGGTCAGGGTTGCGCGTGGCGGACCGCGATTGTTCCTGAACGGAGAAGAGATTTACCCTTTCATGGCCTTGAGCACCCATCTTTACCCGACTATTGGTAATTTCAAAAAGGCCGGCATCAACATTTACCACCCGATTATCGGCATGCGCTCCGCATGGCTGGGACCCGGTAAATATGATTGGTCGATCATAGACGCGTTCTTTGGGAAACTTCTGGAGATGAATCCGGACGCCTGTTTCCTGCCGCGGCTCCAACTGAACACACCAAACTGGTGGAAGGAGGCGCATCCGGCTGAGTTGATTAAGTATGGCCTGCCAATACCCGAGAGAAAAATTAATGTCCACATCAAAAGAAAGATTCCTCAGTCAGAGGGCGGGCATTATTTCATGGCCAGTGGCGATGAGCTCTGGGAAGCATCCTTAGCCTCTGAGGTCTGGCGGCGCGATACTGCCGGGATGCTGCGTGCCTTTGTAAAACACATTCAAGACTCTCCTCTCAACAGCCGGGTGATCGGCTATCATCCTACCACGGGAAGAACCGCTGAGTGGAACTACTTCGGGCCTGATTATCTGCCTGATTACAGCGAGCCAATGCAACGGGCCTGTGGCAAAATACCGGAGCCGGAAGCCAGGCTGCAAACGACGTTTGGCCTGCTTCGTGATCCGGAAAAAGAAATGGCGGTCATTGATTTTTACCGTAAATTTCATGACACCATCGCGGATACCGTGCTTTACATGGCCGGAACATTAAAAGCGGCGACGGAGCGAAAATTGCTTTGTGGCGTCTTTTACGGCTATCTGCTTGAGCAGGTGAGAATACAGGAGGCCGGGTATCTCGCGACCGAAAAGATTCTGCAAAGTCCGGATCTGGACTATATCGCCTGTCCGTATACTTATCAGGAGGGCAATGTTCGCAACGGCCGGGGCGAAAGAGTCAATATGGTTGATGGCGCCGGTAATCTGCTTGGCAGTTCACGCGGCCTGGGCGGGGACGGCGGTTACCGCATGCTGGCCGAATCCGTGAAAAGACATGGCAAGCTTTACATTTCGGAAATGGACCCCAGCACTTATCTGGACTTTAATCCGCATACGGTGGTCGGCGGCCTTGGCGGCGACAGCAGTCACACCCTCGAAGGTTCCAAACTCATATTGCAACGCGACCTGGGGCAGGCCTTTGCCACCGGTGTCGGCGGCTGGCTGTTTGATTTTGGTCCTTTGAATCAGGCCAAAGATGGATGGTACGCCGGCAAGCCCATTATTGATGAGATAAAACGTTTTGTGGATCTTGGGGCGCTGCGGTTAAAATTGGACATCAGCTCAGTCGCACAAATCGCGGCTGTCTACGATATCAAAAGTTTCTTTTCAACGGCACATTGGAAGGCCGATAAGCCCTGGTACGATTACGGCATTGGCTACACGGACTTCTTTAACCACTGGTTCATCAATACCCAGGCAAGGACCTTTCATCGTATTGGTGCGCCCATGGACTTTTTACACAATTTCGATTTACAACCTGATGATGCCGGGGCATACCGTTTGCTGTTTATGGTGAACATGTTCCATCTAACCTCAGATGAAATCAAGAAAATTAAGACGATACTGCGAGACAGCGGCATGACCGTGGTCTGGTATTATGCGCCGGGCTTTATTACGTCCGAAAAACTCGATTTAGCCCGGATGGAGGATATAACCGGATTTAAATTTAAGGTTCTGACGGATCCGGGCCTGATGTTGATCCGCGGCAATATCAAACGACCGGGTAAACGCCTCAGGTTACGTTTTGGCGTGAATGCCAGCCATTATCCCCGCTTCGCGGTTGTCGATGCCAACAGCGAAAATCTCGGTCTATGGCAGGACGTGGATGAGGTCGCGTTTGCCATGAAAGAACATGAGGGATATAGATCGGTGTATGTGGGATCTGCGCCGCTGCCGGCCCCGATTCTGCGTTGGCTTGCAGAGCAGGCTGAAGTTCCGCTTTGGAGCAGCGAACCGGATATTGTGCGTGCGACACAGGATGCTGCAATGCTCGTGGCCACAGAAAAAGGCGAACGAAAAGTGACCTTGCATAAACCCATGCGAGCGCTCGATGACAATACTCTGGCCCGAGAGCACGTTCTGAACATGGATTTTGGCGAAGTTAAGATTTTTGTGGCTGACGCATGAGGTAACATCTCCAAACCACCCGATGTTGCGAACGTCACAGTTATTTCAGGTGAAACATGAAAAGTGAGACGTGAAATGGAAGCCGTTGCCGATGAAGGCCCTTAACTACCCGACTTGGGAAACACTGGAGATTAGCGACCAGACCCCACCGAAACCGGCAGCGGACGAAGTGATTGTAAGGGTTTCTGCGTGTGGTATTTGCGGCAGCGAGCTTGAAACCTTTAAAAATCGCAGTACGCGTCGCCGGCCACCTCTCATTATGGGCCATGAGTTTTGCGGGATCATTGAAGAAACCGGCGCAAATGTGCACGACCGGAAAGTTGGCGAGTCGGTGGTCAGTAATTCCGTTGTGCCATGCGGCGGCTGCAAATGCTGCGCACGCGGCGATACGCATTTATGCACGTCCCGGCAGATATTTGGTATGCATCGTCAGGGCGCTTTCGCAGAATATGTCAATGTGCCTGCTGCTTGTCTTATTCATTGGCCTTGGGAACTTTCGGCTGAATCAGCTTGTCTGGCCGAACCGTTGGCAAACGGCATTCATGTTGTCAATTCAGTGAAACACATCAAGCCCGAAACGGTTGTTATTTTGGGTGCGGGTCCCATCGGGTTGATGTGTCAACAGGCTATCCAGGCAATGATTGGTGGGATGATAATAATTGTAGACCTGATTGACGAGCGGCTGGAAATGGCCGGTCGCTTAGGTGCGACACATGCGGTGCATGCATCCCGGGAGGATGTCACCGGGTTTGTTGCTGATATGACGGATGGTGAGGGCGTCGATTTGGTGATCGATTCTGCTGGCTCGCAAATGACCAAAAAGCAATCTTTAGCTATCTGTCGGCCTGGCGGCGCAGTCGTTTGGATCGGACTGCATGAAAATGCCGTGCAACTCGATTCGTATGACATCACGCTTGCGGAAAAAACGGTATTCGGTTCCTATGCGGCTAAACTTTCTGAACTTCGTGCAGCCGTCAAATTGTTGTCGTCTGGTTTGGTTAACACCAAAGATTGGGTTCAATCATTTCCGTTAGGGAATGGGGTGGATGCTTTTCGACGCATGCTCCACGCGAAGGGTAATGATATTAAGGCGGTACTTATACCATGAATGAGAAATTCAAAGTCATCTACACCGACCACGGTTTTGGAAGTATCGAGATCGAAAGAGGCATTATTGAATCAGCAAACGCGGATTTGCTCGTTGAACAGTGTCAGACTGCTGAAGATGTTATGGCGGTGGCTGCCGATGCTGATGCGCTTTTGGTTCAATGGGCGCCGGTCACAGCCGCTGTCATCAAAAAATTAGAGCGCTGTAAAATCATTGTTCGCCTCGGAATCGGGTTTGACAATGTGGATATCGAAGCTGCTCGGGAAAGCGGGATCCCGGTTTGTAATGTTCCTGATTACTGCATTGATGAAGTTGCCGATCATACGCTCTCTATGGCATTAAGCCTCGCCCGCCAGCTTCAGAGCACGGATGGTCGTGTCCGGGACGGCCTCTGGAGTATTATTCCTAAAAAGGAAATGCCTGCATTTCGCGAAATGACTTTTGCAACAGTGGGGTTTGGGCGTATTGCCAGAGCGGTTCATCAAAGAGCGCGTAGTTTTTCGTTTAAATTGGCGGCTTACGACAAATTTGTGTCAAATAAAGCAATGATGGAATGCGGCGTGAGCTTCCTTGAATTGGATGAACTCTTTGAGCGGGCGGATATCATCTCTTTGCATTGTCAACTTACCAACGCAACCAAACACATGGTCAATGCCGCCCAATTGCAAAGAATGAAGCCATCCGCGATTCTCATCAATACCGCACGCGGCTCACTGGTTGATACTAATGCCCTGGCCGAGGCACTCAACTCAGGCGAAATTGCTGCAGCGGGTCTTGATGTTTTTGAAGTTGAACCGCTGCCTGAGGAAGACCCTATCCGAAATTGTGAAAACGCCCTGCTGACTTCTCATACCGCCTGGTATAGCGAGCGTAGTGTTCCGCAATTGCAGAAAAAGGCGGCTGAGGCACTCGTTCGTGCTTTACGGGGAGAACAATTGAAGAATCAAGTGAACTGATCCATGAAGATTATAAGATTTCAAGATGAACAAAACAAGATCCGTTATGGCTCGCAACAGGCAGATGGCGCGGTGTTAGGTTTACACGGGAGCCCGTTTGCCGGGTTTCAGTTAACCCGGGAGCGAGTAGTGGTGCGCAAACTGCTGGCCCCGATAATGCCTGTATCGATCCTTGGTATCGGACTGAATTATCATTACCACGCAAAGGAATGCGGCATGCAGGCTCCGGAGTTTCCAGTGCTTTTTATGAAAGCGATCAATGCTGTTCAAAATCCTGAAGATCCGATCTTGATTCCCACCCACCTGCAAAGCCGTGAAGTCGATTACGAGTGTGAGCTTGCTGTCATTATTGGGAAAACATGTAAGAATGTATCAAGAACAAATGCTTTAGATTACGTTTTGGGATATACCTGTGCGAATGATGTCAGTGCCCGTGATTGGCAGATACAAAAAGGCGGCAGCCAGTGGTGTCGCGGCAAGACCTTCGATACATTTGCCCCTTTGGGTCCCTCGATTGTAACAACTGACGAAATTTCGAATCCGAATGAACTTCAGATAAAGACAATCTTGAACGACGAGGTTGTTCAGGACTGGAATACGCAAGATATGGTATTTGATGTGCCGGCCCTAATTGAATTTCTAAGCGGAAGCACCACGTTATTGCCCGGCACCGTCATCATGACCGGCACCCCGCATGGCGTTGGCATGGGCCAAAATCCACCACGCTGGCTCAAACATGGTGATAAAGTTACAATCGAAATAGAAAAAATAGGTAGACTGACTAATTGCGTTTTGGATGAAGACTAAGGACAGCGGACAATGATTTCCATCCAAACCAATTCACGTGTTTGATTTCCAATCACAGGGAGTTCAAATGAAGCTAATCGATTTGTCATACCCGCTTGAGCATGGACAGTTCAATTTTCCATGGGATCCCAAAATCAGTGTTTTACCACATAATACCGTTTCTTCGATCGGCTACAATATAACAGAAATTAGTTTGTCCACCCATCAGGGCACTCATCTGGATGCGCCGTTTCACTTTTACGATGATGGCAAGACAATAGATCAGGTTCAATTGCATCGTTTTTATGGTTCAGCCGTCCTGATTGATTTAGCCCCTCACAGCCATCTGGATGCCAAAACACCCCTGACTGTTGAAATGTTTGCGCCGCATGAAGACAAATTTCAGCAAGGTGCTAAAATTGTATATCGTACCGGCTGGGATAGGATGTTTGGCAAGCCGGAGTTTTTTTCTGATTTCCCTAGCTTAACCCTGGAAGCTGCCCAATGGATTGCAGAGCGGAAAATAGGCATGTTAGGGATGGATACGCCAACGCCAAGTACGGACTGGAAAGCCTGTCATCTCATACTTTTAAAAAAGGGTGTGGAAATTGTGATTGTGGAGAGTTTGACAAAATTGGAACTGCTGCCTGAACAATTTACTTTTATTGGTTTCCCGTTAAATATCAAGGGACGGGATGGCGCTCCAATCAGGGCGGTGGCACTGGTAGAATGAAGGAGGCCAAATGCGAGGATTGAAAGGAAAGATCGCCATTGTAACGGGTGGCTTGGGTGACTTGGGATATGCCGGCGCTGAGCGCCTGGTTCAGGAAGGGTGTCGCGTCGCCTTGTTTGATATTAAGAAAGACAACACTGATATGGCAAAAAAAATAGACAGCACATCTTATTGTGTTGATATCAGCGATGAGAGCGAGATTAAAGACGCCTGTTCTGCTGTAGAATCCGACCTGGGTGTTGCCTCGATCCTGGTGAACTCAGCTGCTCACTTCGTTTTTAAGAGTATTGAGGCTGACGTTGAAGACTGGCAGAGTGTCCTCGCTGTAAATGTTATGGGAACTTCCCTGATGACAAAGTATGCCGTGCCGCAAATGAAAAAGTTGGGGCAGGGGAGTATCATCAATTTCTCTTCCGTCAGCGGCTTTGTCGGGCAGCCTAATTTTGCCACTTACAATTCTACCAAGTTTGCCATTCGCGGTTTGACGAAATGCTGGGCACACGATCTGGCTTCCTTCGGAATACGAGTTAACAGCATTTGTCCGGGCTACATTTATACCTCTGCATTCGTTAATTCCTGCAAGCAATTGAATCTCGACATCGAAGAGGAAGACCGAAAGGCTTCGGAAATGCACTTACTTGGCAGGCAGGGGCATCCGGATGAAGTCGCGGCGGCGGTGGCATTTCTCGCCAGCGATGAGGCGTCGTTTATCACGGGTAGTGATTTGCTTGTGGATGGCGGCTATTTGGCAAAATAAGCTACCAAATCATCGGGATCGACTTGTTGCGGCTGTGATTAATGTAAATCCATGTATTAAAACTTTGCTACGGCTTAGACCTTGAAAAAAGAAAATCAACATAAGATTATATTTCTTCCTGCCAATCGAACGGGGTATTTCGAGCATGGAATAACTGTCCGCGATGCGGCATTGGAGCTTGGCATCATAATCGAATCTGATTGCGCCGGGATTGGTTCATGCGCCAAATGTAAAGTCGAGATAAAACAAGGGGCAGATTCGCCAACGATTGTAGAGCAGCAACTGTTAACTCCCGATGAACTGAAAAAAGGGGTTCGTCTCGCTTGTCAATCATCGGTTTCTGCTGATTGCATGTGTCTCGTTCGCACAACGTTGAAGCCTGAAGAAGTGCGGATCATGACCGAAGGCCTGCTTACGGACATCGATTTAAATCCGGATATCCAAAAGGTTCTCGTACAAATAACACCCGCGCAGTTAGGCGAAAAATATTTTGACTTTGAGCGGATAATTGAAAGTTTGCAGCATCAAGGTTATGGGATTTCGGATTACGATTTTCAAGTTACCAGAGATGTTGCTCGCACCCTGCGAACCAATGACTATCGTATAACAGCGGTGATTGAGCGGGAGCGTCTGATTGCCGTCGAACCGGGCGATACGACACAAGTTTTATACGGAGTTGTCGTGGATATAGGCACCACAACTGTGGCAATTAAATTAGTAAACCTGGTCACGGGTGATGTGGCGGCGGTTAATTCTGCGGCAAATCCTCAGGCGGCACATGGGGCGGATGTGGTCTCGCGCTTAAATTACATAATTCAACATCCGGGCGGATTGAAACGACTAAATCAGCTTATCATCAAATTAATTAATGCTTTGATTAGAAACTTAGCGGATGAAGCCGGTATTAAGCTTGATATGATTTATAAAATAGTCTTAGCCGGGAATACTGTTATGCAGCATATTGCATTAAATATTGATCCTCGCCATCTGGCTCACAAGCCTTATGCACCGGCATTTCAAGGTCCCGCCACGCTTGCTGCAGTATCACTCGGAATTAAGATCAACCCGCATGGCATCTGTTATGCTATCCCGAACCTGGCATGTTTCGTCGGCAGCGATATCACCTCGGTCCTCACGATTTTGGCGTTAGACAAGCAGGATGAATTTCAGTTGGCCATCGATATGGGCACAAATGGCGAGATGGTGATCGGTTCGAAAGACCGTTTGCTGTGTTGCTCTTCACCGGCAGGGCCGGCCTGGGAAGGGGCTTGCATAACATGGGGGGTGCGTGCAGTGTACGGGGCAATTGAGCGCGCCGAAATTGAAAACGACGAGTTGCACTTCAGAACGATCGGCGACGGCGATCCGGTTGGCATTTGCGGTTCGGGTTTGATCGACATCGTCTGTGAGTTTTTGCGAGCCGGGGTCATTGACAAGAGCGGTAGAATTTTAAACCCGGTTCAATTACCAACTGACAAAATCAGCCGGCTAACTGATTTTGTTGCCGGCGGTAAGAACGGCAGCCGTGAGTTGAAAATTACCGAAATCGACAATAGTAATTCGATAACAGTCAGTCAGGACGATATCCGTGAAATTCAACTTGCAAAGGGGGCCATTGCCGCCGGTGTCAGCATCTTGATTGCAGAAGTGAATATATCTCCGGACGACATCGCGGCAGTTTATATCGCCGGCGCTTTTGGCAATCATATTCGTGCACAGGATGTTTTGGATCTTGGCTTGATCGCAAAAATATCGCCTGAAAAGATCAAATTTATTGGCAATGCAGCCCTGACGGGTGCTGAAGCCATTTTAAGGTCCGGGAAAGCAAGAGAAAGGGCCGAGCAGATTGCCAAGAAAATAGAATATATCGAGATCGCGGACGAGCCGGCATTTCAAGACAGTTTTGTCGAGTCTCTACATTTTCCAATAGAGTCAAAGAGAAGTGAAAGCTAGGTGATATTGCCGCTATCTGCCAATCTTTGGAAAAGTACAAAAATCAAGTTTAAGTTCGTTGCCTGCATAATAATGAGAAGTCGTATTGCTTTCCGGTAAATTCAGCTAATACTCAAGGGAGATTGGACATGACGAATTACAATGAGCTGCAAGAGTGTATAATTAAGGGAAATAGGATTAAGGCCCGCGAGTTGACCCAGGAATGTCTGGACAATGGTAATCCGGCTAAAGAAATCCTGGATGAAGGATTGATCCCCGGCATGGCCGTTGTTGGCAAGAAGTTTCAAGATGGTGAGTATTTCATCCCGGAGATGCTCGTATCTGCCCGTGCTCTGAATATTGGGCTTGGGATATTAAAACCGCTTCTTGAGGCCTCAGATGTAAAACCGGTGGCAAAAGTTCTTGTCGGAACCGTAAAGGGTGATATCCATGATATTGGCAAGAACCTTGTTGCTATTATGCTGCGGGGTAGCGGCTTCGAGATTATTGATGCCGGTGTGGACGTATCCCCTGAAAAATTCGTCCAAATGGCAAAAGAGTCTGGTGCCGACATCCTTGGCTTATCCGCATTACTCACCACAACAATGACTGCTATGAAAGACACCGTCGATGCTTTTCAGGCAGATGGCAGCCGTGATAAAATCAAAATAATGATTGGTGGTGCCCCTGTTACGACTGATTATGCTGAAAAAATTGGTGCAGACGGCTATGCCCCTAACGCTGCCATCGCAGTGGAAATGGCAAAAACGCTTGTTGGAGGCTCACGATGAATTTTAATTCATTGGCTTATGACACCTCTGACGAAATGATGTTTGGCAAGGCATTGCATCCAGTGCGTTGTGGATTCGATTTGGTTCTTGGTGATGGACTGGTTCTTCCTGAAATCAATTTCACCCTACCTGTCATGCAGGTTGACAATAGCAATATCAAAGCAATCCTGAAGCAATATATGGAAATGGTGAGTGGCGTTTTGCAACGGCTTGTTATTCTGCAAGTTCCGGGGGCAGTCATTGAATTTGAACATGCGCCGCAAATGACTGAAAATGTTGATATGGGCGCCAGGATTACGGCACAGACAAGAAAGTTAATGGAGAATTACTATCATGACCATGGACTAAAAACAGCGCTGCGTGCAACGATTTGTGATATCAGGGAAAAAGAGCGGCCGCCGAAAATGCGGACGGGTCGTGCTGTTGGCCAAATGTTTGAATCATTCAAGCTCAATGCTCAGAGAGGCGCTGATCTGCTGTCGATTGAATCGACAGGTGGCAAGGAAGTTAGTGACCGGGCATTGATGGAAGCCAATTTGCCGGGCTTACTTCTTGCACTTGGGATATTGGCGCCACGCGACATGCACTTTCTTTGGAAGAAGATTCATAACATTGCTCAACAGGAAAATGTCGTTGCCGCCGGCGACAGTGCTTGCGCTTTTGCAAACACCGCAATGGTTTTAGCCGACCAAAAATATATTCCAAATGTTGTCGCGGCAGTGGTTCGCGCAATGTCGGCAGTTCGCTCCCTTGTGGCTTTTGAAGAAGGCGCTATCGGCCCCTCAAAGGATTGTGCTTATGAAGGTCCGGTCATAAAGGCCATAACCGGATTTCCTATCTCCATGGAAGGCAAATCGGCCGCGTGTGCTCATTTTAGCCACATGGGGAATATAGCCATGGCGGTCACCGATCTCTGGAGCAATGAATCAGTTCAAAATGTAAAGTTGCTTTCCGGGTTTGCACCTGAGGTCTTTACCGAGCTTCTTACATATGACTGTCGTCTTCTGAATGAGGCCTTGGCAGGCGGGGAGGAGGATGTAATCAAGCGATTGTTGGTGACGAGTGATGAAAACAAAAGCGTTCACGCGCTTATCATATCGCCGGATTCTTCCTATGATATAGCAAGGACGATCGTTAAAGAGAAATCTGATTTTGAGCGCACTCGTCGAGCCGGTATGGCTGCATGTAATATCATTCGTGCTGCTGTTCGCGATAAGCGACTTTCGTTGCCGGAAAAGGAAATGGTTTATCTCGACCGGTTTCAGAATGAGTTTGAAAAGTACGCAACTGAGGAACATGTTTTAGAAGCGGCACTTCCCGATTATGCAGAGCTTGTTATACTCTCGGAATATGGATTGTAAGTAACCTTGTTTTCCAAAACAAATAAAAGAGATGGATAATGCTTAGTTCCAGAGAACGTGTCCAAAGGGCTTTGGACCATCAAGAACCGGACCGCATACCTCTGGATTTAGGAGGAAGCGGTGTCACAGGCATGCACGTCAGTACGGTTTATAAACTTCGCCAGGCACTCGGCCTGGATTCCCCGGGAACGCCGGTCAAGGTGATTGAGCCCTACCAGCTTCTAGGTGAAATCCAGCCGGATCTGATTGCAGCACTTGGTGTGGATGTCATTGAACTGCCGGGTCGAGGCACCATGTTTGGCTTCAAAAAGACCGGCTGGAAACCCTGGACGACCTTTGATGGCACGCCGGTACTGGTTCCGGATGGGTTTAACACAGTACCTGAGCCGGATGGCAGAATATTCATGTATCCTGAGGGCGATAAATCTGTCCCTGCCAGTGGGCAGATGCCCGAAGGCGGCTATTATTTCGATACCCTTATCCGGCAGGATTCTTTTGATGCCGATAACTTAACGCTCGACGACAACATTGAAGAGTTTGAGCTGATTTCGGATGAAGACCTTGAGTTTTGCTCTGCTGCTGCAAAGCGATTGTTTGCGACCACTGATAAGGCGATCTTTGCAGCCTTTCCCGGGTTGAGCTTTGGCGATATTGCCCAGGTGCCCGCTCCCTGGCTGAAAAATCCCAGAGGCATTCGCGATATTGAAGAATGGTATATCAGCCTGGCATCTCATCAGGATTTTGTCAAAGAGATCTTTGAACGCCAATGTGAAATTGCCTTGCTGAATTTACAAAAAGTTTACGCTGAAGTCGGGAATCGGATTAGCGTAATCCTGGTAAGTGCAACGGATTTCGGCTTACAAACAGGACCGTTTATTTCTCCTAATGTTTATCGAGAGTTATTTAAGCCTTTTAACAAAAGACTAAATGACTGGATTCATGAAAACACAACCTGGAAGACATTTATTCATTCCTGTGGATCTGTGCTGGCATTCATCCCGGATTTTATCGATGCGGGGTTTGATATTTTGAATCCGGTGCAGACTGCAGCCACAGATATGGACGCCGCTGCTCTTAAGTCGAAGTTTGGCGGTCAGATCGCTTTTTGGGGAGGCGGCGTAGATACACAAAGCACGCTTCCATTTGGCACAGCGGATGAAGTACGTTCAGAAGTGTTGGAACGTTTAAAGATATTTGGCCCGGGCGGCGGATTTGTTTTTAATACGATTCACAATGTGCAACCCAAGATTGCGGTTGAGAATGTTTTAGCCATGTACGAAACCGTTCGTGAATATGGCAAGTATCCTATTGTAAAGTAACGGATTATAAATGCAATGACTTCAAAAGAACGCGTACATGCTGCATTAAGACGGGAGCCGGTAGACCGTGTGCCGATTTATATGTGGTACTATCCGGAAACGCGACTGCAACTGGGGGAATTGCTGGAAATTCCGGCAGAGAAAGTGCTAGATGCAATGGGCGACGACATACGGCAGAAGTGGGTCGGGGGGAACTATGCCATGGAAGGGATTGTGCATGATCATGAAGGGGACTCACATATCGATCATTGGGGCATTGAGTGGGTTAAACTTGGCTCTGTGAACCAAATCAAAAAGTATCCTCTACAAAATGCGACCCAGGATGACCGCCTCAATTATAAATATCCTTATGACAAAATTGAAGCCCTGCTGCAAGAGATGGACTCGATTTTGCCGTTGGCCGACGACTTCTTTATTGGCTGTGATGTCTCACCTTGTGCTTTCGAAATGGTTTATCGTCTTTGTAGTATGGATGATGCACTGCTGAATCTGGCTGCCGACCCGGAGCTGTCTTCCAGCATGTTAAAAGATGCCTCCGCCTTCGCGTTGAGACTCTCAGAAATCGCTTGCCAAAGATATCCCATAGACTGGCTATGGACCGGCGACGATGTTGCCGGGCAAGAAAGGATGATGATGCGCCCGCAACAATGGCGGGAAATAATCGGGCCTGTTCTTGCAAAGGTAATTGAGGTAGGGAGAAAAAATCGGATGTGGGTTGCACATCATTGTTGCGGCGCCACACGCCCGGTTATCCCGGATCTTATTGAAATGGGTGTCAATGTCTTAAATCCGGTACAGGGTAATTGTCCCGGCATGGATCCGGTTGAACTGAAACGCGAGTACGGTGCCGAGCTGGCATTTATGGGGGGAATTGACACCCAGGAATTGCTTCCCGGCGGCAGTGTCAGCGATGTCCGCCGCGAGACAGAGTACTTGTTAGAAAAAATGACAGCAGATGGGGGTGGGTATATTTTAGCAGCATCGCACGTAATCCCGCATGAGACACCCTTAGAAAATGTGTTTGCCATGTATGAAGCTGCCGGTGTAAGCCGGGAAGAAATATTCAACCGGGCGTCTGAAATCCGCAAAAATAAATAACATAAAGAAAAACCGCTATGCCGCAAACTTCACGGGAACTTGTAAGAAATTGTCTGAAGTTCGATTCTCCCGAACGGATTCCAAGAGATTTATGGTTGCTACCCTGGGCCACACAACATTTTCCGGAAGAGGTTAAGCAACTCGAGGCACGCTTTCCGTCTGATATTACGAAGCCGGTTGCGGTGTATTCGCGATCGGCTTTGGTTGAGGGTGATCCCTATAAAGCCGGCCAATATATCGATGAATGGGGCTGTGTTTTTACCAACCTTCAAGATGGATGCATCGGTGAGGTCCGTAATCCAATCATCAATGATTTGGCTGATTGGCAACAGGTGAAACCGCCCTACGAGATCTTGCCGGATATTAAGGAGTTGGCTCGCGAAAAGGTGAATCGGTTTTGTCATGAAACAGATTTGTTTGTGCTTTCATCATGTTGCCCGCGTCCATGGGAACGCTATCAATTCCTTCGTGGCGTCGAGAACGCCATGGTTGACGTTTTGGAACCGGAAAATGGATTTCTTGATTTACTGAAAAGGATTCATGAATTCTATTTGACGGAAATAGAATTTTGGGTGTCCACGGATGTTGATGCGATCATGTTTATGGATGATTGGGGCTCGCAGTCCAATCTGCTCATTTCCCCTCATTATTGGCGTGAATTCTTCAAGCCACTCTATCGCGACTATTGTAATCTGACTCATTCACACAACAAATTTGCTTTTATGCATTCGGATGGTCAAATCTCAAGTATCTATGCAGACCTTGTTGAGGTAGGTGTCGATGCAATCAATTCGCAGCTTTTTTGTATGAATATGAAAGACCTGGCAAAGCAGGCAAAAGGCAAAATTACATTTTGGGGCGAAATAGATCGACAGCACATTTTGCCTTCACCTGATCCACAAGCCGGTCGGGATGCAGTGCGCGAAGTAGCGGAACATCTCTACAATCCAGCCGGCGGAATAATCGCCCAGTTTGAACTTGGGCTCGGGGCCAATCCGGCAACCGCAAATGCAATATTTGAAGAGTGGGAGAAAATCCATTAGTATGAAGGCAACAATAACTCCGCGCCAACGTATGCTTGCAGCCATGCGCAATAAAATTCCGGATAGAGTTCCAGTCTGCCCGGATATATCCAATATGATCCCGGCCAACCTTACCGGGAAGCCCTATTGGGATATTTATCTGCATGATGCCCCTTCGCTCGGTGATGCCTATTTAGAAGCAATTCAAAAACTGGATATGGATGGATGGTATCTTTACGGCCATGTTTTGGGCGGCAATAAAGAGTTCTCATTAGACTCAGAGGATGTTACCGGCCTGGTTTATAATATGTTTTTTGTTCCCAAAGAGATTGTGACCCGCCTAATAAAACAAATTTCAGATGCCGAGGTTCATGAACAACTTCGGGTTAAAACACCATTTGGAAACTTAGATGCCACAACATCCGTTTTTCGCTCTGCGCCACCCTGGGATGTTACAAATTTTATTAAAGATATTCCTGAGGACTGGCCACGATTACGCTGGTTAATGGGGGAAAACTGGCATTGGGATGATCAGTGTTATGACCGGGAAAAGGTGGGTGAGCTTGCAGTTTATGGTCTGCAAGTTCATACATTTGTCGATTTTTGGGATGGGGTACGCGATGGTCAATCCGATAAAATGATTTTTGATTTTTATGATAATCCTGATTTAATGGCGGAGATATTCGACTTTTATAAAACCTATACCCTCGCCCGCGTTAAAGGACTCATTCGTGCCGGGGTTGATGAAATTCTGGTACAGGGGTCGAATTCATCCATGAGTTTAATCAACCCTGATATCTACCGTAAATATGTTTTACCTCTGAATATCGAAATAACAAAACTGGCGAATGAGATGGATTGCATTGTCCATTTGCATACCTGCGGCCGTTCAAAGTTGGTTGTGGAAATGAACATGGAAAAAGCTCATTTCAATATCATCGAGCCATTGGAAAAACCGCCAAGTGGTGACGTTGATATTGCTGAAATTAAAAGGCGATTTGGAAAGCGTGTGGCGCTGAAAGGCAATCTTCTTACTTCCGGTAAATTGATGCATGGCACGCCCCGGGATGTAGAACAGGAAGTCATTGCGACCCTGCGAGCTGCAGGAAAGGGCGGTGGCTTTATTCTATCTTCGGGTGATCAGGTTGGCGGCAATACACCATTGGAAAATTTGCAGGCAATGATTGATGCAGGGAAAAAATATGGCCGCTACGACGCCGCCGGCAATTTACCGGATTTACCGGAGTAGTCCGGTGGTTTCAGTCTATTTCGTTAGTTTGTGAATCTAAAAAAAGAAAGGTTTATACCTCAGATGACTTCAAGAGAAAGAGTCCTGCAAACCATCCGCGGTGAACAAGCAGACCGTGTACCGCTTAATGTTTTCGCCGGGTGGAATCCCGGTGTGAGAAAACGCGTGAATCAAAAGTATGGCGATGTTGATGTTTTTTGCCAGAAGCATAATATCGATATTGTGACTGGTTTCCTGTCAAGATTTCCATTTGGCAGACCTGAGGAATTAACCGAGCCACAAGAGTTGGATCGCTACTTAGAAATGGAGCCGGTTATTGACCCAGGTTCTTCAAGTATTCTTGATGTACATTGCGATGGGGACCTTTTTCATAATGTTACGGAGGCGCTTGAATATCAAAAACAGGATATGCCTGTTTTTATCAATGTCTGGGGCATTTTTGAATTGTCACAATTTTTGTGGGAAAAAAACGGGATGCCGGGTACACAGGACGCATTGATGAACATGATTGCAGAGCCGGAAAAAATGCAAAAAATGTTCTACAAATTGGC
>JAJDAG010000182.1 GCA_029262005.1 Candidatus Zhuqueibacterota bacterium
ATAGGTGCAGATGTTTTGTTTTGAAAAATAAACTGCCCATCAGAGGTATATCTTCTTTGATCCGGATATATATCAACATTTACATCAATATGTGTAATTGTTGGTTGAGGGAGATCCTTATAAACCGAGTACTTTTTTTCATAGTATGCTTTGTAGGTATTACGCTCATCTCTGGTGGTGAAGACATTCTTAATATTATATTGATAGAAATTATAAGCGCCACTTCCAATAAAAATCAGCAGGAAGGCAACAGCGACAAATTTTAAGGGGTTTGAAAGTTTCTCTGGATGTTTTGAATTACCCCGTTTCCAATATTTTATTGTAACCAGGCTTATTAATCCGACAAAAGCCGACCAATATAAATTTGACCAGGCATAGGCTTCTTCATGATAGATACTATTTGTCATATCGGAAAATATAAACTGTGGCGTATAGGCAAAAATGCTTAAGGGATGAGATAAATTCAGGGATTTTAATATGAAGGGATAAAAAACTATAAGAGAAGCGAACGCCAATCCGGTTGCTTTATTGGGTGCAAAATTCTGCATAAAAAGAGTAAGTGCACCAACAAGAATTAATGTAGCTCCTGAATAGTAAAACAACCGTAAATAGAGCAGAGGTTTTACGTCAAAATATCCCATGGAAAATTGGTACAAAATAGCAGTTAAAATGCTTGCTAAAATAATTGTCAAACTAATAGCGCCAAGTGTTGATAATTTTGATATAAAAAATAAGCTATTTTTAACAGCGGTAGAATCTACAATAGCATCTACCTTGTGAGAGCGCTCTTTCCAATATAATTCTACCGAATAGAAAATTGAAATAAATAATCCAATTTTTGAGAGAGGGTCTTGAAGCAATTCTAAAATAAGTTCAGTGAGTGGGTAATAGGAAGCTTGATCTAGTGGCCCGCGTACAATTTGTTCGGCAATAGTTATTAAATTGGCCATCACTAATAAACATATGATAATAAAAAAGGGTAAGCCTTTGATCACAGAATAGTATTCAATTTTCAACTTGGAAAAGAATATTTTAAAATTGAATCTGTCAGCAACTGTTTCTGTAGAAACAGCTTTATATGAATGCGCCAATAGTGAAACTTCATCTGGTTGAGTTTCTTTTTTAGGTTTTCTGTTTTTGATTTTAAACGAAAACGTTTTGTATGTATACGCAAAAATAGAAAAAGAAATTGATAACCAAATAAGTCGATTATATAAAAGATTTCCTTTCAACGCCGGAAGTAATACGTTTTTTTCTTCGACCGACCAAAAAGAAGATTGCTCAAAAAAAGCGATTATTCCATAGGGATCAAGCAAGGAAGATATCCCGGCTCCCTCTTGTGTAAAAGGTGTGGACATTGCCATAATAGGTGAATTCCCGATCATGGAGGCAGCAACATAAACAATATAAATGAGAAGGGTTGCAATATAGATGGGCATCATTTTTTTTGATAGTATTGCTGTAGCAAAAATAATAGAACTGCAAAACAAAACATTGGGAAGGATAAAAACGAATAAACCATATATATAATATTCAAGATTAAACGGGCCAACACGTTCTGCATCAAGAAAAGTTGGTGCAAGCATCACAACACAAACAGCTATAAAATGAATAAAAAACGATATGGTGAAAAGACCAGTAAACTTGACAAATAAATACCGATATTTATCGACAGGAGTAGTAAAAATAATTGATTCAAAATCATTTTCACTGTCTTTTAAAATAGCTGATGCTGCCAGTAATCCGACTATAAAAACTGTCGACATTGAGGTGAAAATAGAAATAGCGAACAGGGTGGTGTAGGCTGAGTTTGCAAAATATAATGTTTCTGGTGTATTGGTAACCAAAAGCGTTCCCGCTAACAGCGTATAACCGAGAACCAGCCAAAATATCACTTGTTTCCTATAATAGTTTAATTCAAATAGAATTAAATTCTTTAGCATGATTTTCCTAGTTTGTCTTAATTTTTTTTGATAATGTAGAAAAGTACACATCTTCTAAATCCGGCTGAACAGGTTCAAAACCAAGCTCAGGTTGAATATCAGAATTGATAGTTAACTGAGTCTCTCCAACAATAAATCGTGTTGAAATAACATTGAATTTAGCTTTATATTGTTCGACTTGATCTTTATCTACTACTTTTCTCCATATATTACCATTCAATTTATCAATCAGTGAACTTGGTCTCCCATTTACACAGACTTCTCCATCTACCAGAATAGCCATATTGGGACATAATTGGCTTACATCATCTACAATATGTGTTGAAAGAATTACAATAATATTTTCACCAATTTCGCTAAACAGATTGTGGAAACGGTTACGCTCCTCCGGATCTAGTCCGGCCGTTGGCTCGTCCACAATTATAAGGTTGGGATTTCCGAGTAAGGCCTGAGCGATACCAAATCTTTGTTTCATACCGCCTGAATACGTGCTTACTGACTTTTTTCGCACGTCATATAAGTTCGTTTGTTGAAGCAAAGCATTCACCTGTTCCTTACGTGCCGCATCGTTTAAAACACCTTTTAGTATGGCAATATGATTGAGCAGCTCGTAAGCGGAAATTTTAGGGTATACACCAAATTCCTGAGGTAGATAACCCAGGCAGCTACGAACCACATTGGGATTTTTTAGAATATCTTTATTATCAAATGATACCTGACCATGGGATGGTTCTTGAAGTGTTGCGATGGTTTTCATTAAGGTTGATTTACCGGCGCCATTTGGGCCAAGTAAACCAAATATTCCCGTTTCTATATCCAAAGAAACAGATTTGAGGGCTTCTACCCCATTGGGGTACGTTTTAGAAAGATTGCGTATTGTTAACATGGTTTCTCCAATTATTTTGTAGACTATTATACTAAAATTTTTCTACTTTGATTTATCTAATTGATAAACAACAATTAAATCACGGTAGACAACAATTTGACCATGTTAAACGACATTATTTTTGGAGAGTCATATTATTAAAAAAAAGAAAACTTTGAGCTAATACGGAGATGCAGGTTGGGATTTTCGAGGTTGCTATTTTGAGTTGGTCAAAAAATAGTTGTGCGATTGCTTGAATCCCGGTTTCTTTGAAAGACGTCTTCGGTAGTCAACAGGGAGGGATTCAAGCAAATTTTAGGTTCTCAAAAAAACAAAGTAAGCGCGATCGTCGGCTTTGGTTTAGCTTTTCACAGTTGGAGCCTTTTTCATAACAGGCCCCTGGTGCCCGACCGCAAACGATCCGCTCAAATTCGAAATTTTTCACTCGCGTAAGTTATTGCCACTGCGAAGCTTGTGTCCCGCTGTTTGCGGCGGCACAGGGGCGCGTTAGTTTTGACGATAATTAAAGAATAGCTCAACTTTTCTCTTGCGTATTCCGAGTAATTGTTGTACACTAAACCTGTACAATAAAGGAGGATGCTCAAAAATGGCAATACATACATCTTATTCAAAGGCACGTGCTAATCTTGCGCAATTATGTAATGAGGTTGCACTTAACAAAGAAATTGTTCTCATCAATCGGAGAAATGCCGAGGATGTCGCTTTAATTTCAGCTTCCGAACTTTCGAGCCTACTTGAAACCACTCATTTATTACGATCGCCAAAGAATGCGAAACGTCTCCTAACTGCTTTGAATCGTGCTATATCACAGACAGAAAAATCAAGCTCAGTTGATGACTTGAGAAAAGAGTTTGGCCTTGACAAAAAAGCAAACGAAGAGTAATAGAGAAAAGAAACAATGGGATGCTGTATTTCACCCTGAATTCCGAGAAGACTTGAAGTATTGGGAAAGAACCGACAGAAAAATCGCTTTAAAAACATTGGAGTTAATTGAAGCGATAATGCGGGAGCCATTTCAAGGTATAGGAAAACCAGAGCCACTTAAATACCTTGCTTCAGGCACATGGTCAAGAAGATTAACACAAGAACATCGAATAGTCTATTTGGTAAGTAAAGATAGAGTAGATTTTCTTCAAGCACGATATCATTATTAGCACACCAAAAATTTTTTAAATCTAACGTTTTTCTCACCGTGCCAAGCTAAATCCGAAATGATGAGATTTGAGCTATAATAGTTCTTGGGGTCTTTGATTTGAAGTTTCCCAACCATCCCACCAGTTTGAATTCCCGCGCCGGGTACCCCCGCCGTGAACAAACAGAAAAATTGGGTAGTACGGGTTTTAGCCCGTGCTTAACTGCAAATCTTGATGCGTACATAAGTGTTCAATAAGGCAAATTTAAAAGACTGGCCGTAGAAGGCAAGGGCATCATGTTGGTGAAAAAGTATTGAAACGTTTACTATAAAAGAAAGGTAGGTTCAAAAAACGAACCGGTCTACATGACTAAGTTTTTGCCTCAACAAGTATCCATAAAAAAGCAGCAATAGCAAATAGCCTGGATAATCTCCTGAAAACTAAATACTTCTTCAGTTGATTGACTATGGCTGGATCCTTGTGGTTTTGCACTTGATATTTCAATTCTTTAAAAGGTATGTAGTTTTTCCACTTGTCCAACTCTTTCCTATATAGATTTTCTCGCTCAAACACATGGTTGGATTTGTCCATAACTCCAAAAAATATTGCTGTAGAAAAAAGGAGCGCACTTACGAAGCCCATGTTAGTTTTTCCAGTATTGCCACTTCTAACCTCAATTCTTTTCACTTCGAGGTGAGCATTTGTTTTCAGTGTTCAGCCATCATGAGCCGCCACACTGGTCGGCGTAAAAACAAGTGCAGCTTTACTACACCATCTCCACAATAGTAGAAACCCCCTGGCCGGTTCCGACACACAACGTGGCCAAACCATAACGGCCGTTGCGCGCACGCAAGGCATGCAGCAGCGTTGTCATAATGCGGGCGCCGCTGCAGCCGAGTGGATGCCCCAGGGCAATGGCGCCGCCGTTGACATTCACCTTTTCAGAGTTTAAGCCCAGCTCGCGAATGACCGCCAAGGATTGTGCGGCAAAAGCTTCGTTGAGTTCAATTAAATCGAAATTATCGATGCTGAGATTGGCTCGTTTCAGCGCTTTTTGCGTGGCCGGCACCGGCCCGATTCCCATAAACCGCGGATCCACCCCGGCTGAGGCGTGGGCGAGGATGCGCGCCATGGGCTTCAAATCAAGCGCCTTTGCTTTCTTTTCCGACATGATTAACAAAGCCGAAGCGCCATCGTTGAGAGAGGAGCTGTTGCCGGCAGTAACGCTGCCGCCTGCACGAAAAACCGGTCGCAATTTGGCTAATTTTTCTGCGGTTGTGTCGCGTCGAGGCCCTTCATCCTGAGCTACGAGCAGAGGTTCACCTTTTCGTTGAGGAATGGTTACCGCTACAATTTCCTTCTTAAATGCGCCGGAATCTATGGCGGCAATGGCCTTTTCATGGCTGGCCAGGGCGAAAGCATCCTGATCTTCACGGCTGACGGAATATTGCTTTGCCACGTTTTCAGCCGTCTCGCCCATGTTTAGCGTGTATCCGAGTTCTTCCATTTTCCTGTTCGGGAAACGGGTGCCCAGAGTCGTGTCATAGGCAATGCGATTGCCGCCGGCAAATACGTTCTCGCCTTTGGATATTGCTAATGGCGCCCTTGTCATACTTTCCACACCACCGGCAATAAAGACATCGCCATCGCCTGCCTGTACAGCCCGTGAAGCCTGATTGATCGACTCCAGGCCCGAAGCGCATAATTTGTTGATGGTTGTTGCAGCGACAGTATCCGGAAAATCGCCCAGTAAAAGTGCATGGCGTGCGACATTGCGGGAATCCTCACCGGACTGATTGGCGCAGCCAAAATAAACTTCTTCAACCAGGGATTTGTCGAGGTCATTGCGTCGGGCAAGTTCGGCCATGACAAAGGCGGCCAAATCATCCGGGCGCACAGCGGCCAGAGTACCACGAATACGGCCGATAGGCGTACGGATTGCATCGATTATAACGGCGTGTGACATTTTCACCTCTTTATTTTTGTCATTATTCAGGTCTGTTAAACTAGCCTTAGAGAGAGTTTTAAGCAACCGTTGAACACTATCTTTGAGGAAACAGGTACGAAATTGAAATTATTTTTCCCCGCCACCGCTTGCGAACCGTAAATCAATTAATGCCGGTATCGAGATGTTCGTCAAGCAATTTGTTTGTGTAAAGGTGGCTTCTGATTGAGTTGTTCGTTCAGAATTCGGACTGCTAAAATATAGAAAGCAATGAAGTATTGTCAAGGGATCTTTTTCTTGCTTGAATGTTTCGCATTTATTAGTATTTTCATTTTGTCTAGTATATCCATGCAAGTGAAGTGGTTGTTCACCCTGAGTTCAGTGAAACTATGAATGTGAAAAAAGTGGTTCTGATTATGAGTCCTCTCATCCTAATTTTGGTGGTAACTTTTATGCAAATATCAAATAACGACAGTAGCCCTGTGCAGTACGATTCGCATGGTCGTCCGCTGCTTCCCACTGCTGCAGCGCTTAAGCGGCTGCCCGAAGATGGCGGCGAGCACTTCAATCGACTGGTTTTTGAAAAGAGTCCCTACCTGCTGCAACATGCCGGCAACCCTGTAGATTGGTACCCGTGGGGCGATGCTGCCTTTGAAAAGGCGCGACAGGAAGATAAGCCAATCTTTCTTTCTATTGGTTACTCAACTTGTCACTGGTGCCATGTCATGGAGCACGAATCGTTTGAAGATTCCACGGTTGCAGCGTTGCTGAACGACGCTTTTATCTGCATCAAAGTCGATCGTGAGGAGCGCCCTGATATTGATCAGCTCTACATGTCGGTTTGCCAGGCCATGACCGGCAGTGGCGGTTGGCCGCTTACCATTTTGATGACACCGGATAAACGGCCGTTTTTTGCCGGAACGTATTTGCCGAAAGAGACGAGTGGCCCGCGTTGGGGCTTGCTCGATTTTGTTCCACGAGTCAAGAGCGCATGGGCCGGGGAACGCACTAAGTTGCTCGACAGCGCCGCGCGCGTTGTTGATTTTCTCAAACAGAATTCGCAACCTACTGCCGGCGGCACGCTTGATGACAAAGTGCTCAAAACTGCGTTTCAACAACTGGCATCGAGTTTTGATGCTGATTTTGGCGGATTTGGCCAATCGCCTAAATTTCCTACGCCGCACAATTTCACATTTTTGTTGCGTTACTGGCAGCGCACCGGTGATAGCCAGGCGTTGGAAATGGTTGAGAAATCGTTGCAGCAGATGCGGCTCGGCGGTGTCTTCGATCATGTGGGTTTCGGTTTTCATCGTTATTCTACAGACCGTCTCTGGCTGCTGCCTCATTTTGAAAAAATGCTTTACGACCAGGCCACGCTCGCCATGGCTTACACCGAAACATTTCAGGCAACTGGAAAAGAGATTTACGCCCTGGTTGCGCGCGAGATTTTTCAATATGTTTTGCGCGACATGACTTCACCGGAAGGTGGTTTTTATTCTGCAGAAGATGCGGACAGTGAAGGCGAAGAGGGCCTGTTTTATGTTTGGAAGCCTGAAGAAATAAAAGAAATTTTGGGCGATGAAGAGGGTGCTTTTTTTATCGAAATGTTCAATGTGAAAGCGGGTGGCAATTTTGCCGATCAGGCCACAGGGCATAAAACCGGAGACAGTATTTTGCATCTTCAAGGCTCGTTTGCCGAACTGGCGGCTGAAAAAAATATCCCTGAGGATGTGCTTACAACGAAGTGGGAGTCAGCGCGCAAGAAACTTTTTTCTGTGCGTGAGAAACGGATTCATCCCCTTAAAGATGACAAGGTTCTAACCGACTGGAACGGTTTGATGATCGCTGCTCTGGCCAAAGCCGCTGTTGCTTTCAATGAGCCGTCTTACACCAAAGCTGCAAAAAATGCGGCGGATTTTGTTCTCTCCCGGCTCAGAAACAACGACGGTACTTTGCTCAAACGTTACCGTGACGGTGAAGCCGCTCTGCCGGCGCATGCGGAAGATTACGCCTTTACAATCTGGGGACTCATTGAACTATACCAGGCTTCATTTGAAGTCCGATATTTGCGTGAGGCCTTGGCGCTTAACAATGTTTTCATCAAACATTTTTGGGATGAAGAAAACGGAGGCTTTTTTTTCACCGCCGATACCAACAATGAGGAACTGCTGGTGCGCAACAAGGAAATCTACGACGGCGCTATTCCATCCGCCAATTCCGTTGCCGCGCTGAACCTGGTTCGTCTTGCCCGCATGACTGCAAACGAGGATTTTGAGAAGAAGTCTGGTCAAATTTTCCGGGCGTTTGCCATGCAGGTTAATCGTGCCGCAAGTGGGCACACGCAACTGATGTCGGCTGTGGATTTTGCCACGGGCCCATCGTTTGAGGTGGTTATCGCCGGCGACCCGGGCCGTGAGGATACAAAAAACATGTTGCGTGCGCTGCATGAAAAATTCATCCCCAACAAAGTGGTTGTGTTTCGGCCGGCGAATGAAGCAGAGCCTGAAATCGTGCAGCTCGCAGCTTACACCGAACATCAACGCGCAATAAACGGGCAGGCTACGGCTTATGTTTGCCGGAATTTTGCCTGCAAAGCGCCAACAACGCGTGTTGAAGAAATGCTCGACGCACTTTCTACTTCAAAAGTTGCGCTCAAAGGCAAGGATTGAAAGTCTGTCTGAAATGTCCGTTATGCCACAGCGTGGAAGTTGAAAACTACCACCAGGATAAGCAGCGCAACTATTATGTTTGCGGAATCTGCAATCTGGTATTTATCGGGCCGGAACAGTTTCTCACCGATGACGCCGAAAAACGCGAATATGAGCTGCACGAAAATGACCCGGCTGATGCCGGCTATCGTCAATTTCTGAGCCGAGTTTTTCTCCCTGTAGTAAAGCGGTTGCCACCCGGTAGTCGTGGACTTGATTTTGGCTCAGGTCCGGGTCCGACCCTTTCCGTGATGTTTGCTGAGGCCGGGCATTCTGTGGAAATTTATGATCGATATTTTGCCCCGGATGCTTCGGTGTTTGCGGAAGAGTATGATTTTATCACGGCAACCGAGGTGGTTGAACATTTGCATTTTCCGGGTAAAGAATTGAACAGGCTGTGGGCTTGTTTAAAGCCGGGCGGTATTCTGGCTATTATGACCAAGCTCGTGTTGGGCCGTGAGGCCTTTTCAAAGTGGCACTACAAAACGGATTTGACCCATGTCGGCTTTTTTTCCAAAGCCACCTTTGCCTGGCTGGCTGGCAAATGGCAGGCGGAACTTATTTTTGCCCATTCCGATGTTATGCTCTTTTGTAAGAAAAACGACTGAAAGCAGCCCGACGGCGTTTATGCCGCGATGGGACTTGCCGGCTCAGCCCAACACGGTCTTAAATGTATCAAGGTTAAAACCGACCAGAAGTACTCTGCCAATCAAAAGCATTGGCGCTCTTAGATTGCCGGTAGCACCCAACATGTTTTGCAGTAATATTTCATCGTCGGGCCGGTCCGCAGCAAGATCAAACTGCGTGACTTTTTTGCCTTTGCCGGCATAAACAAAATCGACCTTTTGCAAAATCTGTCTGGCGTCTTTTGCTTGCAGTTTTTTGGAAGCGCTTACTTGTTCTACAACCTCAAAGTTATTCTGCGCAAGAAACTCCTGCGTTTTTTTGCAGGACGTTCAACCGGGTCTGTGGTAGTACCAATCAATGCGTTTCATGTTTTTTCCTTTCAGTAATTATGAAGTGGCAAGTGTCAATTATCGCGCATTATTTTGAATCTTGGTTTCAAGTTTCAAGTGCGGCAATCATGTCGCTTCGGTTCACCCTGTAATTCTGAGTAAATTGAATTTTGACGATGGTGTGGTTCTATTAGGCGAATAATAAAGCTCCGTGGTTGCAAAATTAACAAATTTTTTTCTCGTTTCCAATGCTTCATTCAGAGTGAATTATTCGAAATCAGGAACCAATCTTGTTTTGCAATGGTGCTAAGTATTATATATATTCATTTTGTCCGTTTGGACTGGGAATTGTTTTCGTTACACGATTATTTGAATGAAGGGTGCAGGCTCGAACGCAATACATTGAATGAAAAGGACTTTCGAAACAGCGCTTGCCATTTTGCTTCTCTCCACTTGTTGTCCGACTCCAACTTTTACTCAGGAAAAAGTCCTACCTGACAGTTCAAGACAATATCAATTGAATTTTGCCGATAGCAGCGGCGTCGGGCATCCGGGTGCCCGGCCTTTTTCCGATGGTGAGGGTAGCGAGAGCCCTGCAACCACTGTCGCACGGGTTCAACCGGTAAAATCCGGCCTTGATGCGAAAGTCGAATATTCAGCTCGTACCATAGACAGTCGCGACGAGGGGCGTGTCATCTATCTGCTTGGTGATGCCAAGGTGCAATATAAAGAAATAGTAATTGAAGCAGGCAAGATTACCATCAATATGGATGAAAATATTTTGACTGCCGAGGCGGTGCCTGACTCAAGCCTAAACAGCCAGGATTCCACTGCAGCAAAGAAACGCGGCTTGCCGACCTTTTCTGATGGAAAAGATAAAATGACCGGTGAGTACATGGAGTTTAATTTCGAGTCTGAGAAAGGGCGAATCACGCGTGGAAGAACCGAGTTTCAAAAAGGCTATTATTTTGGCGATGCGGTAAAACGCGTTGATTCAGATGTTTTTTTTGTTGCAGATGGTAAGTATTCAACCTGTGACAAAGATGAGCCGCATTATCATTTTCGTGGAAAGAAAATGAAGGTGATTGCCAACGATAAGGTGTTGGCAAAGCCAGTGGTGTTTTTTATGGGAAAAATTCCACTGGCGATTTTCCCTTTTGCTATGTTTCCGACCCAGGAGTCAGGCAGGCAATCAGGGATAATTTTGCCTCAATACGGCAGCAGCCCCACAGAAGGACGTTATCTGCGCAACATGGGCTATTATTGGGCGACCAGCGATTATCTGGACATGCAATTTAATATGGATTTTTATGAAAAGACGGGCATTCTCTTTCGCGGCAAAATGAATTACGCTTTGCGCTATAAGTTTAATGGCGGTCTCGACGGTTCGTTTACACATAAAAATTTCCCTGACGGGCGGCGGGAGCGGCGCTGGAATCTTCTAATTCGCCATAGCCAGACTATCGATGAAAATACCAGTTTTTCAGTTAATGCGAATCTACAAAACAGCAACACTTTTTACAAGGAACTGAGTGATAATCGGGCGGAGCGATTAAACCGGCAAATCAATTCAAATGCCACTTTCAGCAAACGTTGGGGGAAAGGTAAGAATAGTTTAACGCTGAATGTCCGCCAGGTTAAAGATCTCGAAAGCGGTAAAGAGTCGTTGACGTTGCCGCAGTTGAACTTTACCCGCAGCCGCAGTGCCTTGTTTCTCTTTAAGGACGATGAAACGGGTCGTACAAAGAGGCAGCCAAAGTGGTTTAACCAGATTTTTTACGATTATCGTACGAGTGTGACGAATGTTATCAATGATGATACTACGGATTCGCCGCCTGAAGATGTGCGCAAAGCCAACCACAGAATGTCTTTTAGTTTCACGCCAACTGGCAAGTTGTTCGGTGTCCTCGGGTTGAATCAATCTCTCACCTATGAAGAGGATTGGTTTGATAATCGCAAAGAGGACTTTACTCTGATTGACTCAACAAACACGTTTGATTCCAATAAGAAGTCAGGCTTTTTTCGCAGATACAAATACAGTTACTCGGCCAATACCAGCACGAATATTTACGGCACTTTTCCCGGAATTGCCCGCGTGAAAGCTTTTCGGCATAAAATGTCACCTTCCGTGGGCTTTTCGTTTACGCCGGATTTTACCGATAAATATTATGTTGCAAAAAAGGACACTCAAGGTGTGGTAAAACAGCTTGATCGGTTTCAAGGTTCGCCCCGGGGGAAATCTATGAACATGAACTTCCGCCTCAATAATCTGTTTCAGATGAAGGTGACTCAAGGTGATAAAGAGCGTGTTATAAAGCTTTTTGACGTTAATTTTAGCAGCAGTTATAATTTCGCCGCCGACAGTCTGAGATTGTCCAATCTATCTAGTTCGATCCTGGCCAACCCCACAAAAAACTTTGGCATTACCATGCGAACGAGTCACAGTTTCTATCGGTTCGACAACACTGCTGCGAGAAGGGTAAACCGGTTTGTCGTGCCGCAACTGACTTCTTTGAGCTTTGATGCCCGCTGGTCGTTGCGGGGTAAGGAGAACAAAGCGAAAAATACTGCAAAAGGCAGTCGGGACCCGGCGGCGGGAGAGCCACTTACGGTAACTCAGCTTGGCGCTACAGGGCCACAGGCCAGTGGCGAGTACGAAGACGCGTTGTCGCCGATGAGCGCTTTTTCAGCATTAGATATTCCGTGGCGGGCAAATCTGTCGTTTTCATATAGTATCAATAAGACAAATCCGAATTTTGTAAGCAGAACCGCATACATCGATCTCAGCAACGTGGAGTTGCAACTGACTAAAAATTGGCGCATAGGTTATCGGCTGCGGTACGATTTGAAAGATACCAAGGTTGTGGATCAACGGTTGTCTTTCTACCGCGCTCTGCACTGCTGGGAGGCACGTTTCGATTGGAGCCCATCCGGCTTTAGCAAAGGCTACTATTTTATCATTAATATCAAAGCACCGCATTTACGGCAGGTCAAGCTTGAGCGGCGTGGCGGCACAACATCGGTATTTAATCCGTTCCAATAAACTTGCCTGCGGCCTGGTGTATGAAATAAAATATACGACGCTTGTGCTTTTGCCGTTTTACCAGAGTTGCTTTACTGGTATATTGGGGTTTTATTGTTGTAAATAGACCGCTATCGCAGATGGGTAGTCTGCCTGTTCGCATCTACTTTTTTCATTGATTTTATTTCGTTAATAGACTATATTCGATAATCTTATAGCCACACTGGCAGCTGGTGGAAAGTACTCAAGGAAATTCATGGCAAAAATAATAGCAATTGCGAATCAAAAGGGTGGCGTTGGCAAGACCACCACAGCTGTCAATTTATCGGCCTGCCTGGCCGTTGCCGAGCACCGGACTTTGCTTGTTGATATTGATCCACAAGCAAATTCCACCAGCGGTATTGGGGTTGATGCCAAGGGCGTGGAAAGCAGTATCTATGAAGTCATTATCGATGGTTTTGACATGGGGAATGCTGTTGTGAAGACGCAGCTAGACTATCTTGATCTTGTTCCGTCAAATGTCAAGCTCGCGGGAGCAGAGGTTGAATTGGTTAATGCGATTTCCAGAGAAAAAAAATTAAAGAGTGCTATAATAAATGTGGCGAAGGAATATGACTATATTTTTGTCGACTGTCCCCCATCTCTGGGTTTGCTCACCATTAACGCCCTGACTGCGGCGCAATCCGTTTTAATTCCGATTCAATGTGAATATTATGCATTGGAGGGGTTGGGGCAACTGCTCAATACCATAAGGTTGGTTCAAAAGCATCTTAATCCCAGTCTTTTAATTGAAGGTGTGTTGCTTACGATGTATGATGGCCGCCTCAATCTTTCCCGCCAGGTCGCTGACGATGTTAAACGATATTTTGACGATAAGGTGTTTACCACTGTTATAGATCGAAACGTCAGGCTGAGTGAGGCGCCCAGTTATGGCAAGCCGATTATCCTCTATGACGCCATTTCGAAAGGTTCTGAGAGTTACATGAATCTTGCCGAGGAGTTGTTAAGCAATGGCCGTTAAGCGGTTAGGTAAAGGCCTGGGTGCCCTGATTCCCGAAATGTCTACGGAGGAGGATGAGCAACAAAGTCCTCCACAATTGGAACGTCTCAAGGAAGTGGCGGTTTCCAAAGTAAAACCCAATCCCTTTCAGCCTCGAGAGACATTCGAACCCATCGCGCTTGCCGAACTCAAACAGTCCATAGCTGAGAACGGTGTGATTCAACCGATCTCGGTACGTCAAACTCCTACTGGATTTGAGCTTATCGCTGGTGAGCGGCGCTTGAGGGCGGTGACCGATCTTGGTTTGGAGCATATCCCAGCCTATGTTCTTGATGTGGACAGCGACCAGAAAATGATCGAGTTGTCACTCATTGAGAATATTCAACGTGAAAATTTAAACGCAATTGAAGAAGCCATGGGTTACCGTACACTTCTTGATGAGTGTAATTTAACCCAGGATGAAGTTGCAAAACGCGTTGGTAAAGACAGATCAACGATAACCAATTTTTTGCGTTTGCTTAAGTTGCCGGCCAAAATTCAGGAAAGCCTGATCTTGGACGAGATTAGTCAGGGGCATGCGCGGGCCCTTTTGGCTTTGGAGGAGTCGAGTACGCAGATAGCACTTTGGCGGGAGACGTTAAAAAAACAACTCTCTGTTCGTCAAGTCGAGGGTTTGGTTAAGAAGAAAAAAAGCGGCGACACAGACATCGCTGTCGGAAAAAAGAGGGTTGAGGCGAAAGAATTGTCTCCTTTGATGCGTGAAATTGAAAACAAACTGCGTAGCGCTCTGGGCACACAAGTCCGGATAGTGGAAAGTCGGGGTGAAGGAAAAGGGCGCATTGAAATTGAATACTATTCTGCTGATGATGTTGACAGAATTTTAGAGATTGTTGAAGGCAGATAGGCGCAGAGTTTGCATTCTATAAAAAGGGCTTGCTTTTTATAGGTTTTTGTTATAGATTTGTATCTTGTTTTTTTGGCCATAAGGCCCTGACTCTATGAGGATGATAAGGCACTTTCCGCTTAATGAAGAAAAGGCGTTCCGATAAAATTTCGATTCTTATTGTACCTGAGGACAATGCCGAACCTTATAGTTTTAGATTAAAGAAGTCTCTTGTAAAAGGCCTCTATGCTGTTGGGCTCCTTCTGCTCGTTCATATTTTTGTTGGGGCCTTTTTTTATTGGAAATATGCTGAGTTGTTTTGGCGGCACGAAGTGTTGTTGGCTTCAAACACTCAGTTGCGGGAAGATAATAAACGTGTGATTGCGTTGGCGGATCAGTTTTATGCTTTGGAGCGCGATTATCAGAAGGTGCGTCACTTGTTGGGTGTTGAGCAGGGGGATGAGTTGGGAGATAGTGGCGTGGCCTTTGGGGCCAATCCGGTTTTTGATGTGATTGTGCCGGCGGTTCAGGCTGATAGAGCGCCGAGCGCAAGTGTTTTTAAGGAAAGTCGGGGGTATTTGTTGACGCCCAAGGAAAGTAGGCTGCATAACTATGCTGAAAATATGCCAACTCTATTGCCCGTTAGAGGCGTTTTGACTCAGGATTTTCAAAAGAGTGGTTGGTTTGGTCCGCGGCGTCACACTGGAATTGACATTGTTGCCAAAAAAGGGACTGTTGTTCATGCTGCCGGTTCTGGAACGATTATTTTTGCAAATTGGACTTACGACCTGGGTAATCTTGTGATTGTGAATCATGGCAATGGTTTGTTTTCTTATTATGGGCACAATCAGAGGATTTTAAAACCTGAAAAAGGTATCGTTAAGAAGGGCGAACCGATTGCTCTTTTGGGAACTTCTGGAAAGAGTTCCGGGCCGCACTTGCATTTTGAAATTAGAAAAGATGGCGAACCTGTGGATCCGAAGCTTTATATTGTTGCATTTAGTGCAACTGTCAAGGGAAATTGACGGGCTGAGATTCATTGTCATAGCTGGGGAGAAATATGTTGGGTAAGAAAAATTTTGATGAAATCGGTACCGGTGGGAATCTAAATACAATCATCGGTAAAGGTTCTGTCTTTGAAGGAACCATGAAAGTGCAGAGTACTCTGCGCGTGGACGGCAAGGTAAAGGGAAATATCACCACCAGCGATTCTTTGGTTGTAGGTAAAGAGGGTGATCTTGATGGTGAAATTGCGGTTCGCAATGCCATTGTTGGAGGTAAGCTGCGCGGTAAGTTGACAGCCTCGGGTAAAGTTGTCTTAGAGGCAAGTTCTGTTTTTAGTGGCGAATTAAAAACGACCAAACTCGTAATTGATGAGGGGGCTGTTTTTGAGGGAAGTTGCTCCATGGGCGCCGCTGCTGATGACAAAAAGGAATTCCCTAAAAGTGTCTCTGCGATACTGGATAAGAAATCAGAGTCCTCAGGGATTTCTGCTGCCGAGTAGGTGTGGTAGATGGCTGCCAAATTTGGTAATGATCATGTTGGGCGGTATTTGGATTTGGGGTTTCAGTTTGCGGTGGCAATAGTAGTCGGGGCTGGGGGCGGTTATTGGTTAGACTCCAGGATTGGTACTATGCCTTTGTTTTTGATTGTTGGGGTGTTGTTGGGAGGTACTTCAGGCTTCTTGTCGCTTTACAGGGCAGTTTACCCGCGGGAGTCGCCGGGAGATAAGAAAGATGCAGGGTAACGTGAAGGGGGTGGTACAAGTCAGTGTTAGTACTGGGTTGATACTGCTCGTAGCGTTAATTTTCTTGTTCGTGCTTGGAAAACGCGAGTATGTTTCGGGAGCGATTTTAGGGTATTTTGTCAGCCTGATTAATATTTTATTTTCATTTTTGTCTATCAGGTGGGCGTTCGAAAAACCCAATAAGACATTTTTTAAAGTTGTACTAGGGGGCATGGGAGCCAGATATGTTTTTCTTCTTTCGTCTCTATATGTTGTCTGGGAGTTTATGCAAATACCGATTGTTGGTTTTGTAGCATCTCTACTCGGATTTTATCTGACTATGCAAGTGTTTGAGATCAGGTATATACAAAGTGAACTGGAAAATAGAAAGGTAACAACTTAGATAATGCTCAAGGTCGCAAGTTCGCTGTTTTCGTTTGTTCAGGAAGGGCATGAGGAACATGCAGAGTCTGGCTCTGAGTTTATCATGGGGCATGTTCTTGATCATGTGATATATGAAATTCACCTGTTTGGCTTTGATCTTTCAATTACAAAGCATGTTGTGATGATGTGGATTGCTTCTGCGATTCTTGTTGCATTGTTCGCTACTATTTTCCGTAAGCCCAAGTTAATTCCCCACGGCCTTGCTAATGCTTTCGAGTCAATTCTTGTTTTTCTTGACGAGGATGTGTTAAAGCCGTACCTTGGAAGTCACAGCCGGCAGTATGCGCCCTATCTTTTCACGGCGTTCTTTTTTATTCTGCTTTGCAATTATCTCGGACTAGTGCCTGGTGGTGCAACCGCCACGGGTGATATTTCAGTGACTGCAACGCTGGCAGTTGCTACTTTTCTAATTGGGATTGGCGCCGGCATAAAGAACCATGGTCTGGGCGGTTTCATGAAGAGCTTTGTTCCTCCGGGCTTGCCGGTGATCATGTTACCTTTGATGATTCCGGTGGAGATTATCGGTTTGGTTTCAAAACATTTCACCTTGGCGATGCGGTTATTTGCGAATATGGTAGCCGGACATATCGTCATGTTTACTTTCCTGAGCATTATTTTTATGTTTAAGAGTTATGCCGTTGGGGTTATAACGCTTGGTGGTATGTTTGCTGTGGGTTTGTTAGAGGTGCTTATCGCTTTGTTGCAGGCTTATATTTTTACAACTTTGTCAGCCGTCTACATTGGTCTGGCCATTCATCAAGATCATTAAAGTTATTTAATTAATAATATACTACTCATTATAAAACTTATTCTGGAGGTAACATGGAATCATTAGCTGCTGCATACTTGGCTGCTGGTTTTGGCGGTGCAATTGCCGTAATCGGTGGTGCATTTGGTATCGGAAAACTCGCGAGCGCCGCAATGGAAGGAATTTCAAGACAGCCTGAGGCTGCCGGTGATATTCGTGGCGCTATGATTATTACCGCTGCCATGATCGAGGGTGCAACCGTTATTGCGTTGGTTATCTGTTTCTTGCTCGCTTTCAAAGCATAACAAAACTCTGGTTAGCTAAACTATGGAACTACTGAGCCCTGCACAAGGAACGATTTTTTGGACGGCTATCACGTTCATACTTTTGTTATATGCTCTTAAGAAAATGGCCTGGGGGCCTGTTTTACAGGCTTTAGACGAGCGTGAAAAGCGTATCCGGGAATCTCTTGAGAAAGCTGATGCCGCCCAAAAACAAACCGAAGATGCCTTGGCAAAAAATCAGGAAATTATGGAGCAGGCCAGGAAAGAAGCTCAAGATCTTTTGAACAAAAGCCGCAAAACCGCTGAGTCGATGAAAGAAGAAATCGTGCAGCGGGCCGAGGCTGAAGCGGCAAAGATGCTGGACAAGGCCAAACGCGACATTACTCTTGAAAGAGAAAAAGCTGTTGAGGAGATAAAGGCACAGACAGCAGAACTTTCTGTGCTCATCGCCTCGAAATTAATCGGCAAAACGTTGTCCAAGGATGATCATAAAGACATCATTGACAGCTCATTGCAGCAGATGGTGGAGGCAAATTGAGAAATTCAGTTATTGCGCGTAGATATGCCCGGGCTTTGTTTGAGATCGCCTGTGAACGCGACATTCTGGAGAGTGTCACCAATGAAGTGACCTCATTTGAGGAAAGTCTGCAATCTAACTCGAGATTCAGATTGTTTCTCATTTCGCAAGATGTCAGTAAAAAGGCAAAGATAGCCAGGCTTGAGAGCATTTTGGAAGACCGGGTGTCAAGTGTCTTTTTAAACTTTCTTTTCGTCTTGCTGCGGAAAAAGCGCGAAGCCATTTTTTCTGATATTGCCAGAGAATATTTCTGGATGGTGGACGAACAAAAAAAACGAATACATGCTTTTGCCACGACTGCAGTGCCTTTGGATAGCAAGGCCACTGCCAGGCTTAAGTCAATTCTGGATGAGGCTTTCGGACTTGATGTTCAGATTGATAGTCTTGTTGATGAGTCGATTCTTGGCGGCATCGTTGTAAGCGTCAAAGGTCAACTTCTGGATGGCAGCTTGAAAGGTCAGTTGCGTCGATTGAAGTCGCAGCTTTTGGAGAATACAAATCTGAATTAGGCAGCGCTACTAGTGCTGAAGATAAAATCATGTCATGCGGAATCGCTCCGTGTGATCAGGCATAATATACCAAACTAGTGAGGTTTTTGAAGGATGGAGATTCGTCCTGACGAAATTACTTCGATAATTAAGAAGCAAATAGAAGGCTTCGAAACGACCGTAGAACTCAATGAGGTCGGTGAGGTTGTTCAAGTAGGTGACGGCATTGCCAGACTTTACGGTCTCGAAAAGATCATGGCTGGCGAGATTGTTGAATTTCAGGGAGGCGTATTCGGTATGGCGCTGAACCTGGAAGAGGACAATGTCGGTTGTGTTCTCTTTGGTGATGATACCAACGTCAGAGAGGGTGACTCAGCCAAACGCACCGGTCGGATTATGGAAATACCTGTCGGCATGGAAATGCTTGGCCGTGTGGTTAACCCGCTGGGACAGCCAATTGATGGAAAGGGTCCAATCAAAGCGGAAAAGCATCAAACTGTTGAGCAGAAGGCAGAGGGTGTTGTGCAGCGCCAGCCGGTAAAAGAGCCGCTGCAAACCGGCCTTAAGGCGATTGACTCGATGATTCCAATTGGTCGTGGTCAACGTGAATTGATTATTGGCGACCGTCAGACTGGTAAGACCGCCGTAGCAATTGACGCGATTATCAATCAAAAAGACACGGATGTGTTTTGCGTCTATGTTGCCATAGGCCAAAAAGCATCTACTGTTGCCAAAGTTGTTAAAACGTTGGAAGATCATGGCGCGATGGATTACACCATTGTTGTTGCTGCAAATGCCAGTGACCCGGCACCTTTGCAGTACATTGCGCCTTTTAGCGGTGCTGCAATTGGAGAGTTTTTTCGTGATTCCGGTCAGCATGCATTGGCTGTTTACGATGATCTTTCCAAGCACGCGTGGGCTTATCGGCAACTTTCATTGTTGCTGCGCCGTCCTCCTGGTCGTGAGGCCTATCCAGGGGATGTTTTTTATTTGCATTCCCGCCTTTTGGAGAGAGCATCGAAGTTGAACGATGACCTTGGCGGCGGTTCCCTGACAGCTTTGCCGATCATCGAAACTCAGGCTGGTGATGTTTCCGCGTATATTCCGACCAACGTCATTTCTATTACAGATGGCCAGATTTATCTTGAACCGGATCTTTTTTATTCTGGTGTAAGGCCGGCTGTTAACGTTGGTATTTCCGTATCACGTGTGGGTGGTAATGCGCAAGTCAAGGCAATGAAACAGGTTGCCGGTCGTTTGCGTTTGGATTTGGCCCAGTTTCGTGAGCTTGAGGCATTCGCCAAGTTTGGTTCCGACCTGGACAAGGCGACTCAAGCGCAGATAACACGTGGCCAAAGAATGGTTGAAATTCTGAAACAAGGGCAGTATTCGCCGCTTTCCACAGAAAAACAGGTTTCCATTCTTTATCTTGGCGTTAATGGTTATTTGGATAACATCCCGGCAGAGCAGGTACAGCGCTTTGAGAAGGAATTTCATGAATTTATGGATTCCAACTATGCTGATCTTCTTAAGAGTATCGCCGACAAAAAGGTGCTTGATGACGATCTGCAAAAACAGTTGGATACAGCGGGTAAAGAGTTCTTAAAACTATTCTCTGTGGACGAATAATTGGCTACATTACGAGATATTAAGCGACGCATTACCAGCGTCAAGAGCACGCAGCAGATCACAAAGGCAATGAAAATGGTTGCTGCTGCCAAGCTGCGTAAGGCTCAAGAAGGGCTTATGAGCGCGCGTCCCTATGCTGATGGCCTCAAACAAGTTCTTGCTCATGTTGCTGCGCAAGAGAGTGGTACCCACCCGCTTCTTGAGGTGCGTGAGACAAAGAACATCTGTTATCTGGTTATCACTTCTGATCGCGGATTATGCGGCAGCTTTAACAGCAATGTTCAACGCAGTGCTAAAAACGAAATCGATTCGCATGCGGGCGATATCACGGTTAAGTTGATTAACTTTGGTCGTAAGGGTTATGAGTTTTTTTCCAGGCGAGATTATGACGTGGTTGAAAAACACCTCAACTTGTTCAACGAACTCAGTTTTTCGCATGCACGGCAACTCTCTGATTTCATTCAAAATATGTATATCGATAAGGCCTTCGATAAGGTAATGGTTGTGTACAACCATTTCAAATCTGCAGGTTCGCAGGTTGTGTTGAGCGAGCAGCTTTTGCCGGTTCTACCGGAGGCTCCTCTGGCCGACAAGTATAAGCCTGTAGAGTATCTGTATGAGCCTTCTGCCCGCAAGATTCTGAATGAAATCATCCCAAAAAATTTGGACATTCAAATATGGAGAGCCTTGCTTGAGTCCAATGCTGCCGAACATGCAGCGCGAATGATTGCAATGGATTCGGCTACTGACAGTGCTCAGGATATGATCAATAATTTAACGTTGCACTATAACAAAGTTCGTCAGGCAGCAATTACTACTGAGATTTCTGAAATTGTTGGTGGTGCAGAGGCGTTACGTGGTTAATGCTTTGACTAGTAAATTGGTTTGCAGAGACATTTATACACTGAGGGATATTCATAAATGAAAGATGGACATGTATCGCAGGTAATTGGTGCCGTTGTTGACGTTAAGTTTGGTGATGGCGCGCTTCCTAAATTGCGGACTGCTTTGAGAATTGAGCGTGAAGGCAGCGGAGTCCTTATTCTTGAGGTTCAGCAACATCTTGGCGAGCAAACAGTCCGGTGCGTGGCTATGGACACGACCGATGGTCTGGTGCGCGGCACGCCTGTCATAAATACCGGTGAACCAATAAGAGTGCCTGTTGGCCCCGGAACGCTGGGCCGCCTTCTTAATATTACCGGCGATCCCATCGATCAGTTGGGCGATATTGAGCACAAGCTCACTTATCCTATTCACCGTGAAGCGCCTAAGTTTGAAGATCTTGATACCAGTTCTGAGATTCTGGAAACAGGTATTAAGGTAATTGATCTTCTTGAGCCCTATTCGCGTGGTGGTAAAACCGGCCTGTTCGGCGGTGCTGGTGTTGGCAAGACGGTTCTGATTATGGAACTGATTCGCAACATTGCAACCGAGCACGGTGGTTACTCTGTTTTTGGTGGTGTTGGTGAGCGTACCCGTGAAGGAAACGATCTCTGGCTTGAGATGAAAGAATCGGGTGTCCTGGAAAAAACCTGTCTTGTATTTGGGCAGATGAATGAACTTCCCGGGGCCCGTGCCAGGGTGGCCTTAACCGCTTTGACCGAAGCTGAATATTTCCGCGACGAAGAAGGTAAAGATGTTTTACTTTTCATTGATAACATTTTTCGTTTCACTCAAGCCGGTTCAGAGGTGTCTGCACTTCTCGGGCGCATGCCATCTGCGGTAGGCTACCAGCCAACGCTTGCAACTGAGATGGGTGAACTGCAAGAGCGAATCACGTCGACGAATAAGGGTTCAATTACGTCGGTTCAGGCCATTTATGTGCCGGCTGATGATTTAACCGATCCAGCGCCGGCGACAACTTTTGCGCATCTTGATGCGACAACTGTTCTTTCTCGTCAAATTTCTGAGCTGGGCATTTATCCTGCGGTGGATCCTCTGGACTCTACTTCACGTATTCTCGATCCGCTTATTGTTGGGCAAGAGCATTACGACGTTGCGCAGCAGGTACAGCAAATTCTTCAGAAGTACAAAGATTTGCAGGATATTATCGCAATTCTGGGCATGGAAGAACTTTCTGAAGACGATAAGCTGGTGGTTAACCGTGCTCGACGAATTCAAAAATTCCTGTCGCAACCTTTCTTTGTTGCTGAGGCCTTTACAGGTACACCCGGCAGGTATGTTGCCATGGAAGATTCCATTCGTGGTTTCAAAGGCATTGTTGAAGGCGAGTATGATGATTTGCCGGAGCAGGCATTTTATATGGTTGGCACAATTGAAGAGGTTATAGAGGCTGCAGAAAAACTTAAGAAAGTTGCTTAACCGGTAATAACGCCACAACAGAAACGGTATTGAATGATTCCCAAAAAAATAAAGCTTGAAATTTTAACGCCTCAACGGCGGGTTTATTCCACTGCTATCTCTTCGGTTCAACTTCCTGGGGAGCAAGGTTATTTTGGCGTTTTTCCAGGCCACACTCCCTATGTTTCAGCATTGAAAGTCGGAGAGATAAAAATAGATGTGGATGGGCATAGTAACTACTTTGCCACCAGTGGTGGCGTGGTAGAGGTGCTTCCCGGCGGTGTCTCGGTTTTGGCTGAGACCTGTGAGTCTGGAAACGATGTTGATGTAAAGCGAGCAGAATCTGCCAGAGACCGCGCTAAAAATCGTATCGAGGGTGGGCGTAAAGAATGGGATGTCCAACGTGCCAAGATTGCACTTGCCCGCGCAATCAACAGAATTGGTGCTTCTTCGAAATAGCCAGTTACAAATTGGTATCAAAATAAAGCCGCCGGGAAGAAATTCCATGCGGCTTTTTTTATTTCTGACGCATGTTGGCAGACAACAGTTTCTTGCTTTCTATCTACGCCTTCGCCCAAATCTAATCACTTCTCGTTCTTATTTCACCCTCCTGTTAACCTTCTACTCGTCGTCTTTTTGACGCCTTCCGCTTCGGTGTCGTTTTTTGTCGTTTTAAAACCTCGTTTTAATCCCGGCACACCAGGCTTGTTATAAAAGCGATACAATATCAAGATTGCTTGTTCTCAGACGAATTATTTTAAGACAGGAAATAAGATAGATAGCTCCCTTCATTTGATAATCATCTTTGGCAAGTTATGCTATGGAAATAAAAAATCACCGTTGCCTCATTGGTTATTGTTTATCCTTTATCTCATTTTGTTTTTTCTTAATTCTGCTGGCCTTTTCATCTGGCTTTTCTCAAGACAGAGTCAATGACTTAAGGGATGAAAATGAGTTTAAGGAGAAAGTGACTTTTTATTTAGATCAAAAAGTGCAGGCAGTATTGCATCAAATGATTCAAAACGAGAAGCTGTTGCTTGAAATGGTGCGCAACGTTACACTCGAACTTGAGCAACGGGGAAGCAAAACGATTCGTCAAAAAGATGTTCCTTTTGCCGAGCTTTACGACTGGCCCGATCGACTCATCGCTGAATATAATAAGGAAATAGACAAGTTGACCGCCATTGTTGAAGAGGCGGGCCGTCTGCAAGTTCTTGTCGTGCAAAAAGGCAAATTGCATTTGCTGCAACCGCTCGATAATTTACAGGTTAAACTCACTGCCACGTTGAACGATGGCCGTTTTACAAAAGGGGGTCTCTATTCAAGCAATGAACTTCTTGCCCTGATAAACGACTACAATCGTGAGGTCGATGCGTTACTTGGGTTTTATGACCAGCTTGATTTGATGGCGGAAACTGTTAGAATTGATACAGTTGAAGTCAGGGAAATGCTCGCTGACCAGAAGTCCGGAATTTCGCGTGTCTTTGATGAGTATGCCGCTGCTCCGCTGGATACAATCGGTCAGGCGTACGCTGTTGAGGTGGAACGCATAGAGTCGCTTTTGCAGGAAATACTTAAGCTAAAAGAGATTGCCCACGATAGCAATGTTCGGGTTGAGGTTGCGTTGAATCAGTTAAGCATGGAGTTACTTGCCAGCCTGGATGATCGCGTCGCCGCGATGATACAAGTTGATCATCTGGTACCATTCAGGTATCCGTTTGCTCTGAAAATGTTTAATGAGTGGCAGGCTAAGGAGTTTGTGGAATTCCGTGTCGCTTTTACCCGGCATAGAATTATTAAGGAAGCATTGCTTGCGAGCGCGTCGGCAGTAGAGAAGGGCCGGATGCTCGAGAAGGACCTCGAGGATGCGCTCGCCAGCTTTATGATTGAGGATTTTGCTTTGTCAGAGCGTAGGTTTACATGGGTTTTGCAGGACTACCATGCTGACTTTGAACTCGCAGGTTCACGCTTTTATCGCGGTGAATGTTATTTTGCGCTCAACCGCTATGAGGCTGCTCAAGCTGATTATGAAAGTGCGGTTGAGAATGCCAACGAAACCGACTATCGCGCGGAAAGTCTTTTCAGACTCATGCAGATCGCTGACAAACACCACGATTATGCGGCAGTGGCAAGGAGATACAAGCAGGTTGAAAGCATATCGGAATTTCAAAATCAACGACTTTTAAATAAATGTCGATTTCTTGCAGCGTACAATTTTTTGGAAAGCAGAAGTTTTGTTGCGGCGGAAAGGGCATTAAGCACTATTTCCACGCATTCTCCCTACTACATCAAAGGACAGTATTTGCTGGCCATCGCCCTGTCAGGGCAAGCAGACTATGAATCAGCCATTTCGATTCTGCAATTTCTTGCTCAAAAGACAAACCAATTGGCTCGGAACGACCTGCGCAAGGGGTTGGTTGACGAGTCACTCTTGAAGTTGGGGTACATTCATTACCAGTTACAAGATTATCGAAGAAGCTTGACATACTTTAAGCTGGCCACGGACCCGTCTGCCCGAAATCGTGGTCGCCTGGGAGTGGCCTGGGCTTATTTCAAATTGGGTAATTATGGTAAAACGATTGCGAACGCACATGCACTGCTTGATCAAGCAGTCACCTCTGAGCTTTGTTATGAGGCGCTGGTGCTGGTGGCTCAGGCCTGGCGTGAGCTTGATAATGATGATATTGCCATTGATGCTCTGAATTACGTCGCTGATGCTCAGCAGGTTTTTGATAATTCGGCAAAGTTTAATGTGGAGCGGTTGGCTATTGCCAGACAAATAAATGCTTTCGTGCATCTTGAACAGCTCGCATTGGAGCGCAATGATATTGACGCTTATGTTGACGTCACTGAAAACCGTGAGCGACTTGAAACGGTTCTGAAACAGTTCCGGTATTATGGCAGAACAGGCAGCACTTTGCTGGATGATTTCGCCTTTGAGCGGGAGTCTGTACTTGGAATAATTTCGGAACTTGATGCCATGATTGCAGAGGCGAATAAAGACAATTTGCATAATGTTATGAAGCAGGCGGACGAACAGCGAATACGTTTGCTTGCAGTGCTGGATAGATACCAGGCCGATCTTGGCATTCAAAGCAAGCATTTCTTCACCGATTATCCTAATTCTGTGAAAGAAGTGGTGGAACAATATCGCAGCGAACTCCTTTCCCAGGTTTTAGGTGAAGTTGAACTCGAGCGTCGGCGCTTATTGCAGGATATTGAGCAAGTGAACAAATTGCGTTCATCTCCATTGTTCACGGGAAAAGGCCGGATTGTGAGTTCCCTGGAAATGCTTGCCGAAGATTTTTCACGCCTTGAGCGGGACAGTGATATTTTTACGACCTGGTTGTTGAACAATAGGGTTGAGCCCAGTGAGACGAATTTTTCCCAGTGGGCAAACATATCTGCTGTTGGTATCAGCGATATTACCATGAAACGCATTAAGGAGACAGACGAGTTTATCGCTGCTCTGGCTTATAACAACAACTTTGTCACTAAGACTATTGGCAGCAGAATAGACTTCCTCGCTCAGCGTGTTCAGGCCTATGATGAGCTTATTCGTCAGCTTGAATATGAATTGCATGCGAGAAGGTTTGACGAGTATACTGAAGAAAAAGAAAGCTATTTTCGTGAAAATTATTTCGACATGCAGGAGCATGAACAAGAGGCGGTCGAGGAATGAATGAGATTTTTGATAACTTAGGAAGGTGACTTTGTAAAGATGAAGCATAAGCTAGTTTCAATTGTCTTGTTTTTTGCAGTGTTTATTCCGGGCATCAGTTTGGCTCAGGAGCAGGAAAATATGGCCACTGTTCGCAAGGCTGAGAGCCTTTCTTTAACGGATACATTGATGCTGGACTATTCAAGTGATGAGTTGATAGAAATTCGCCACCAGTATCAGCGTGAAATGGAGAGATTGCTCGCTCACAAAGATCGGCTTCGGGCCAGAGGCATTCGGGATATGGAGCGGTTTATCGCACGTCACTCAAACAGCCCGGTGTTGGATAAGATACTGGTGCGGCTTGCCGGTTTATATTATGAGGAAGCGCAAAGAGAATATGCCATTGCTTTGAATTCCTACCAGGACGATGCTTCGGCACCTGCCGATAGCGCCTGGGGAGAGGGAACAGGATTTGACGACCATGAGCCGAACATCGACCACTCACGGTCAATAGAACTTTATCAGCGTGTAATCGGTGATTTTGTAAATAGCCCGTTTGTTGAGGATGCGCTATACAACAAAGCTTTTTTATTGGAAGAACAGGGCGATAGACCCCAAGCCACTAAAACGTACGAATTACTAACGGAGAAATTTCCTGATAGCCCGTATGGCGCAGATGCTTTGGTTCGCGTTGCTGAGTACTATTTTGACCCGCCTGTTTCAGATATTGAAACGGCGGTTACTTATTATGAGCAAGTGCTCAAACATCGTGACAGCCCACTTTACGATGTCGCTTTGTACCGACTGGGCTGGGCTTATTATAGGATGAGCGATTATCCTACGGCTGTTTCCTATTTCACTTTACTGGCGGATGACATAGATAGAGTGAAGAAATATGATCCTGCTGTAAAGCATCACTTTCCAGCCGTCCGCGATGAGGCAATCGAATACATAGGCATTAGTTTTCTTGATCTGGGTGGTGCGCAGGAAGCTGCTCACTACTTTGAGCAGATAGGCGGGCGCAGATATGGGTATGAAGTATTCACGAAGATTGGCGACGCCTACATGGATGTGAAGGAAGAGTACGATGAAGCAATACAGGCGTATGAATTCCTGCTTGCGATGTATCCTGAAGACGCACAAGCACCCTTTATTCAGGCACGAATAGCCCAGGCATATCTACGCCTCGAGGATGAGCAAATGGCATTTGCCAGCAGGGAAAAATTGTTCAAGGCTTATGGCTCAAATAGCGCATGGGGAAAAACTCTCACGAGCACGGAGAAGGACAAAGGCCTTGCACTTGCAGAGCGTTCACTTCGGGAGAATATTAATCATTTGTTTAAAATGGCTGAAGAGAACAGTGATTCAACCCTTTATGTCCAGGCGGTTGAAGAAAGTCGTTCCTACATTAAAGCCTTCCCTCTGGATACAAGTGCGGTGTTGGTGCACTGGAATCTGGCGCTATGCCTTGACTTGAAGCTTAAGACACTTGAAGCGGCGTTTTATGAATATATAAAGATTAGTAACCTCTATGCAGGCAGTCGCTTCCAGAAACAGGCGGCGAAAAATGCTATTGCCCTTGCTGATGAACAGGTGCGGCTCCTGCTCAATCCATCTGCGGACACGACGGTTGTGGCAGTCACCAAAAATGGCCTGCAAAATAGACTTCCTGAGAAGTCCGAGCGGCAGGCGCTTTCAAAGCAAGATGAGCAACTGCTTCTGGCCCTGCGTAATTATATTCGTAATTTTCCTCACGAAGAAGACGCGCCCAAGATGCTGGCCAAGGCAGGTTCAATTTATTATGAGAGAGGATTTTATCGGGAGTCAATTCGCTATTTTAAAACTTTGGCAAAACATTTTCATGAGTCACCCGATGTGACTTATGCCCGCTTTATCACCATGGAGAGTTATTTTGGAAATGGTGATTACAAGAGTACCGAGTTGCTTGCTAAAAAGATCAGAACTGTTGGCACCGATTACGATAGGCAGGCAAACAAACGTTTGGCTGAAGCCGTTTTTCTCCAGGCGAAATCAGCCGCTGATTCTGCCAACCATCTTGTTGCAGCCAATGAATATTTGCGTGTTGTGGCCGAAGTGCCTGCTGCTGAATTTGCTGATTTGGCGTTGTTTAACGCTGCCCTTGAGTTTGAAAAAAGTGAACGTTTCGTGGATGCCATTGCCACCTACGAAAACCTGGTTCAAAATTACCCTGAAAGCGATCATCTCCATTCTGCGCTTAAAAACCTTGCTTTTGATTTTCGTGAAGTGGAGGACTTTGAAAGTGCCGGCGTAACCTATGTACGCCTTGCAGCTATTGATACCAGTGATGATGCGGTAAAAGAATCGCTTTATAATGCCAGTGTTTCGTTTGTCCAAGCCAAGGCCTGGAAGCAGGCGATCAACGTTAACAATGCCTATGCGCAGCGTTTTCCAAAGGCCGATGATGCGGCCGACCTGTTGTTTGATAATGCGTCCTACTATCTCAAATTTGGAGATTTGGTTAGCGCCGACGAAATTTACGAGCGCTTTGTCCAGCAATTTCCAGGCTCCCCGAAGGTCATCGAGTCGCACTATTATCGGGGTGAGTATTTCAAGGAGTTTGGACGACCTGAAATGGCGCGAAAACAATTTGCCCAGGCAATCGAGAAAGCCGAGTTGTTTAGAGCCGACAGTGCAGCGGTTAATGGCTTCTTTGTCGCAGAAGCGCTGTTTCAACTCGCTGGTCTGGATTATATGAAATACGATGAAATTGAGTTCGCTGATAATTTAGATAAACAGAAGGCGCTGAAAAAACAATTGCTCACCGATATCATTGGTAATTATACCAAAGTCATCTCATTTGGCACGGCCCGTTTGCCGGAGGCCACTTATAAAATCGGTTTGACTTATGAAGAATTCGCGCAGTCCTGGGCAAAGCAAAAAATAGAGCAAACTGAAGTGAATCAGCGTATTGCTGCTCGAAATAACATCAATAATACGGCTGCTGCACTTTTTGATAAAGCGATCGTAGCTTATAAAAGCGGCGCAAGCGCATTAGGAAAGTTCATCGAACGGCAGCAGGATAAATCAAAAAAAGAGATTCAGAACACCGATGAGGGCAGGCCGTCAATTGCCGACTCCACACTTGGACTGGCTGAAATTTGGATGAGCCGATGCAACGATAAGATTTCAGAGAGTCTGTTTGCCGTTGCAGAATTACACAGCGCCTCAATGCATGAGCTGCTTGACGCCCCACCTCCTGCAGACATTAGTGAACTTGAAGGCCTGGTTTATCAGGTTGAAGTTTTGCGGAAAGTGATAGCACCACTTGCCCAAAAGGTGATTGAAGTACACTTGCGAAATCTAGAGGAAAGTAAAACACTTCAGCTTGAAAACCAGTGGGTGAAACGTTCGCGCGAAACAGTTTCGGTTATAAGAAATTTAATACCGTCTGAAACAGACAGATTAAGCAGAGCGGCTTTAAGTGCCTATGTTGAACTGGTACCCACTTTTGAGAACATGATCGAAAAGGATGGAGACGGCGCTTTGGCTCTGGCTGAGCAGATTCCGGCTTTGCTTGAATTGAGCACGACTCTGGCCGCAGCTTCTGCAAGTGGCTTTAAGGCAAATCTTGAATCTGTCGCGCAGGCTTCCTCCGGGAGGGATTCAATGTTTACTGCTGAGACTGAAATGCGTTTGATGCAATGCATTTATTCCTACGCAATTTTGACAGAATCATTGGCAGCAATCGCGGATAAACGGCGCGAACACTATGAAACATTGTTTTGGAAAACAGAACAAATCGTTTTTGAAGAAGCTTATCTTACCTTTGATGATGCGTATTTTGCCTTACATGACGGCAGTAACGAATTGCTGAATTTTGGCTTTGCAGCCAGTCAATTTATTCGTGATAATCAGGAATGGAGAAAAAAGATCGGCCTGGCGCTTCTACGCCGGAATCCTGAGGAATATAGCCAAAAATTTGGCTTGACAATTGACTCCCGATACGTACCTAGTTCCACAAATTGGCTGGCAAATGCAACTTATGAGGAGGGGTGGTCAACTTCGGAATTCATGGATGGGAAGTGGCACTTCGCCCATGGGGAAGAGTCGGCATCGCATTTGGTTGATGCCACCACACTGTCAATTTGGTGTGCTGCAATAGAAGACAGCCTTGGTAACAGGAGCAGGGAACAAACAGCAACGGCTGCGATATCTGTGAACGCCTCGAGTTCGTGCGACACAGTTTATTTCAGAAAATCATTTGACGTTTCCGGGTTGTTGGTTTCAGCAAAAGTTCACGTTCATTTCGACAATCCGGTTGTGCTTTATGTCAATGGACAGGTAGCTGATGCAGAGGGTGAAGTCGGTTCTGAAGAAGGCGTTACCTTCGAATTGACGGACCATGTGCAGCAGGGTAACAATACAATCGCAATTCAGGCGGCTGGAAAAAAGGAAACCACGGCAGGTCTGGAGTCTTTGTTGGAAATTCAGAGCATTGCAGACTGGGGTCGTTTGCTGGAAGACACCACGGGGTTGACTGGCTCCGGGGGTGATAAAGAGAAATCGGAAGGTGCGGCTGAATAGGGTTGGTGACGTTATAATTAAGAAACTCATTAAAGTGGGACAATTCGTTATGAGAATTTTTTTCGCTTTGCTTTTTTCTGGAATTCTATCTGTTTGTGTGGCTCAGGAGAGCGGCACAACAGATGAAAAGAATGGCTCCACGGGAAAAAAGGGAGAAATCGTGCTTGACGATATTTTGATTGAAGGGAAAGTGGAGAAGCCCAATGTTATGATCATGCCCAATCGCCAATCTTCTCAGTTTGCGGAGAGCGACTTTCCGGAAAGATCTTTCATTGAAGAAATTGTTAGAGTGCCGCCCAGGGCAGTGTTGTTCGATAAGAATTTTGACAAATTACAACGGGTTGACGCACTCAATGTGCTTTTAAAGAAATTGCTTGCCAAACAGAAAGAAGGTAATAGCAAGTAACTCATGCAGAGCGCTCTGTGCGCGTCAGAGTTAAGGAGACTTAAATCAAAAAAACATATAACTTAAATATTATAAAATATTTACTTGTTTTGATTTTTACTCTACGCGAACTCAGCGTCCTCTGCGGTTTATAAATAATTCAAGTTAGGAGAAATTTGTCCCGACCTTTCGGGAGCTGTGGAAATCCGTGGGGAATACTTATCTTGACGCGTGATTGATAACAACTGTATCCACACAGATCAACATAAAACCATTAAATGATAAAATAAGGAGTAAGAATAATGATTGATGTTTTCGATGCATTTCGTCCCGGTGCTTCCGGCTGGGTTTTCATGTGGGCGCTGTTGGTTACAGCAGCATTTATGGTCGCTATTTCGGTTGAGCGCTGTTACTACATCTGGATAAGATCCAATATCAATGCCAGAAAATTCATGGTGGAAATCAGAAAACTTGTTCAAGATGGAAAATACAAAAAGGCTGTTGAGTTGTGCGAGTCTGTTGACCATAAGGCACTTCCACGTGTGGTCAAGTCTTGTTTACAGTTGATGGCCCGTAACAAAACGGCTGATTTTCGCACCATTCAAAACTCGGTTGACGAAGGAACCCTGGAGGTCATTCCAAAGCTGCAGGAACGCACTGGCTTTCTGGCCATGATCGGTAATGTTGCAACTCTTATCGGATTGATGGGGACAATCTATGGCCTGATACTGGCATTTAATGCCGTGTCTGAAGCGGGCTATGATGCTGCTCAGAAGTCGGCCTTTTTGGCTGCCGGCATCTCAACAGCCATGAATACCACGCTTGTTGGGCTGGCCATTGCTGTGCCGGCGATAATGATTTACACGCTTATTCACAACAAGACCGTTCAGTTAATCGACGAAATCGATGAGCATACGGTGAAACTTATTAACTTGATGACAGGGAACAACTAAGAGCAATGGCATATCAACCTTCACGTCGGCAAACACGGCTTACTTCAGAGGCTTTGGAGCCAAATATGGCCCCCATTATGAACCTTATGGTCGTGTTGATTCCGTTACTGCTTTCATCAGCCCAACTAATCAAGATTAGCATTATTGAGATGAATTTGCCCCCGGCCGCGAGCGAAGAAGCTTTGACTTCCAACAAGATAGAGTCAAAGAAAAAGAAAGTCAAACTCGATTTGGCTATTACGATTTCGGATAAAGGTTTTTATCTATCCGGCCTGCCTTCCGTGTTAAAAAATAAAAAGGGAAAGATCGCCATACCAAAAAAAGATGGTGAGTATGATTATCAACGTCTCGCGAAAGAACTTTATGCAATCAAAGGGCGGGTGGCCGGGCGCTTCCCGGATGCGAATGCGGTAACGATTCAAGCGGAGTCGCAAATCGACTACCAGACTCTCGTGACCACTATGGATTCGGCACGCGCCATCAGGATTGATGGAGAAAATATAACTATGTTTCCAAAAGCATCGATGAGCGCTATGATGTTGTAGAAACTCGTAATTTAAACACTGTGAGGAGTATCAATGGCATACGTACCATCACGTCGAAAGCGACACAACACTTTTGTTAGCAATGTGACGCTGAACTTAACTTCGATGATGGACATGTTTACCATCATTTTGGTTTTTCTTTTGAAGACCTACGCAACAGAGGGGAGTCTGACTCAACCAACGGATTCCTTGACTTTGCCAAAATCAACGGTGACGGCACCACCGGAAGTTGCATTGGATTTGGTTGTTTCCAACGAAGTGGTTATGGTCAATGACAAACCTATTGTTGCCTGGGATAAAGTTAAAAAGCAGAAAGGCTTTGTAATTGAGGCTTTGCGCGATGAGTTGCTTTATTATGCGACCGAGGCAAACCGTATGAAAAAAGAGATGGGTTCTGATTTTTCAGGCAAGATCATCATCCAGGGAGATAAGGATATTGCGTATAAAGACCTGGTGAAGATTATGGCGACTTGCGGTGTATCGGAATATCCGAATATGAGACTGGTCGTTTATCAAAAGGAAGAGGATGGATTTTGATATGAGAAGTCAAGGCAAAAAAAACAAAGCGCCTAGCACACAAGCGACCCGGGCGGGCGTTTCAACAGTACAGTCACCACTTAACACAGATGAAAACAGTTCTCGGTTTGACAAAGTGTTTTCTGATTTTGTGGACAAGCGTTTTCTCGGCATACTCTCGTGCTCGATTGTCTTGCATGTTATGCTGGTTACTTATTTTTTGCTTAATCCCATTTCAGACGAATTTGAGTTAAAGGGCATAACCCAAATTCAAAAAGAATTGGCGCGGACGTTAAAAGAACGTGAGGAACGCAAGGAAGAGCAGTTTGTTCAGTTTGACTTCAAGGAAAAGAAACCGGACGGCCTGGCCAAAGGAGCTCCCAAGAAGGCAGGCAAGGCAAAGTCGAAACAAAGGGCCTCACTGAAAGTACCAAAAAAGAAAGTGGCAAAAGCAGTTGCCCGGAGTAAAGCCACGGGCAAGCGTGCAGGAGGAGTTCGCCGGACACGTAGAAAGTCTCTGTCACGTTCCCAAATCGCTACCAACGTGGCCAAAAAAGGGGTTTTGGCTGTTCTCACCAGCACTGCCGGCGCTGCTACTGGTGCGGAAGTGGCCGATTTATTAGGTGAAGTCAATACCACGTCTGGAGATTTGGACAAGGCAATGTCACAAGTCTCAGAAATTAGAGGCGGTAGGAGCGGAGACGGCGATCGAAAAAAAGGTGGAAATGTTCGCGGTAGTCGTGCTTCCGGCGGTGGAAATATCAATGGCGTTGTTTCAGAGTTGGGCGATGTTTCCTCTGAATCGTTTGAGCGTTCAGGAGAGCTGCTGGTTTCGCCATCAGGCGCATTCATTGAAGGCGGTGAAGGTGGCAGCGGAATAGCAGGCAGGCGCCAGGAAGATATTCAGGCCGTTATTCTGAAGCACAATAAGTCCGTGCAGCATTGTTATGAACGTGAACTTAAACGAAATCCTAATCTGCGTGGCAAAATTACCATCCGCTTTACGATTACGGCAGGCGGCGCAGTAAAAAAAGTTGAGCTCGTTTCCTCTACTCTCGGCAATCGAAAGGTTGAACGTTGCGTTATTGGCCGACTTGGCCGTTGGAATGATTTCGGTAAAATCGATGCTTCATACGGAACAACGACCATTCGTCAATCTTATGCCTTTGGCTACTGAGCTGGATTGACCTGCATTTCTCCCGGCCTGAAGGGTGGAGCTGGAAGTTGAAAAAGTGAAGATTCGGCATTTTTTTGCACCACAGCCCAAAGCAGAGTTGGCCTCAAACTTTTTGGGCCGGATGTTAAGCAAGTCCTCCAGATGTATCGTCTCTCGCCATCATTGTTTCAAGTGACTGAATAGCCTGCTTTATTCATGAATTTTATCACTGAAACAGAGAGCATACTGAAAATACAGAACTTACAACAACTGCTCTTGTTGAAGATAGTTTTTAACAGCAAGTGGCGATTTTCATTTTTCTTAAACTCTAACCTTATGCTTTTTTGACTCAGTGCTCTCAGTGTCTCTGTGGCGGATGCATAATTCAGAGTAGTTTATGTTTTCTTCAGCTATTTAAAATTTAGATAGTAAAATGTCATATAATTTTTGTATATTCATGCTTGTTTTTACAAACGACTTTTTTTTGGAGGTGCGGTACATTGGAGAGTTTGGAGGGCTGGAAGCGCAGCCATACTTGCGGTGAACTTGTCGGCGAAAACAGTGGGCAGGTTGTCACATTAATGGGTTGGGTACATCGTCGCAGGGATCATGGTGATCTTATTTTTGTGGATTTGCGTGATCGTTATGGAATGACGCAAATTGTATTTAATCCCGAGAATAAGGAGATTTTTCAAAAAGCCAAAGATCTGCGGGGTGAATTTGTTATCGCAGCAAGAGGTGAGGTGCGGAGAAGGCCTGCAGGCTTGGCGAATAAGAATCTTGGCACGGGCGATATTGAGGTTACGGTTCAGCAGTTGAAGGTCCTCAATCGGGCTAAGACGCCTCCTTTTGAAATTGATGAAAATATTGAAGTCTCCGAAGAAATACGCCTTAAATATCGCTACATCGATCTGCGTAATGCTTCGATAAAAAACAACTTGCTTATCAGGCACAAAACCGCGCAGATTTTCCGGGACTACTTTAACCGAAACAATTTTGTAGAGGTCGAGACGCCAATCCTGATGCGAAGCACTCCTGAAGGCGCCCGAGACTACCTTGTGCCGAGCCGGATACACCATGGTCGGTTTTATGCGCTGCCACAGAGCCCACAAACTTACAAACAGCTTTTGATGACTGCCGGGATGGATCGTTATTACCAAATAGTTCGCTGTTTTCGAGATGAAGATTTACGTGCCGATCGACAACCGGAGTTCACGCAGGTTGATGTTGAAATGTCTTTCATTGAGCGTGATGATATTCTGGCAATGGTCGAAGGGGTGATGACAGAGATTTTTGATAAAGTGCTTGGTCATAAGCTTGAAATCCCTGTTAGGCATTTGACTTATGCGGAAGCAATACGGCGCTTTGGTACAGATAAGCCGGATTTGCGATATGGAATGGAAGTTGTAGATATAAGTGCCAGCGCTGCAAACTGTGACTTTAAGGTTTTCACTGAAGGGGTGAGCAGTGGTGGGACTGTCTGTGGTATTTGCTTGAGCGGAGGTGCGAAATATTCTCGCAAACAAATTGATGTCCTAACCGCTGAAATGAAACATGAAGGTGCCAAAGGTTTGGTCGCTATCAAGGTGGGCAAGGCTGGTTGGGATTCACCTTTGGTCAAATTTTTTTCCGATAACGCCGTTGCGAAAATCAATGATGCGTTTGCCGCAGGAGAGGGAGACTTACTTTTGATTTTTGCTGATGAGAAAGAGAAAGCGTTTTTGTTGAGCGGCAGCCTCCGGACAAAGCTTGCTCGCAGAGAAGAACTTATCCCTGATAACGAATACGCGCTTTGTTGGGTTACAGATTTTCCATTACTAGAGTATGATGAAGATGAGAAACGGTATGTCGCCCGTCACCACCCTTTCACAGCGCCTATGGATGATGACCGGGACCATATGGAAAGTGAGCCTGCTGTTGCCAGGGCCAAGGCTTACGATTTGGTCTTAAATGGGTATGAAATTGCCGGCGGCAGTATCAGGATTCACGATAGAGAAATGCAGGATCGCATGTTTCGTTTGCTTGATATTTCTGAGGAAGAGGCTGCTGACAAGTTTGGTTTTTTACTGGAAGCTTTTGAGTATGGCACCCCACCGCACGGTGGCATCGCTTTTGGCTTCGATAGGCTTATTATGATCTTGGCGAATGAAAATTCAATAAGAAAGGTCATCGCGTTTCCCAAAACCAACAGTGCGTTGTCGCTGATGGACGGAGCACCATCAAATGTAAAAGACAGTCAGCTTGCTGAATTAGGTCTCAAAATTCTGTAAGCTTTTTTTTCTTGACAATGATTTTTTTTTTGGGTATTATGAAATCCAACTTATATCAGTCTATCCTTAAGTATTTATCTAAGTTAGGTTCGGTTTTAAGTGAATATTTATCATAAACAAAAAATAAAGTTGAGTTAGGAAGGAGGTGAATGGACAAATGAGAAAAGTTTATAGTTTAGTTATCGCTCTTTTTGTAGTATCTTCTTTTTCCTTCATGGGTTGTACTAGGCATCCAAATGCTGAGCAATTGCAAGCTTTGGAGGAACAAAAGAATGCAGCGCTTTCGGCCGAAAACACACTGGAGGAAAGACGTAGAGAGAAGAGCAGGCTGGAAAGTGAGCTGAATCAAAAGAGACGCGAACTCCAAGAAACTCAAAACGAGTTGGAACTAGTTAAACAAAGAATTGCTGAATAAAAAATGACACAGGAGGGTTTAATATGAGAGCTGTTACAAGAACTCTCTTACTCTGCTCAACTTTAACACTTGTTTCTCTATTCATGGTCAGTGATAATGTGTTTGCGCAAGAAATGACTATGAAAGAATACAAGATCCAGTTACAAGAGTGGGCAGACAGAGAGATGGCAGCTAAAGATGGAATTGCCAAGTTAGATGCAGACATTGAGTCGGTTAAGGCGCAAGTTGCAGCAGTTGAAGGTCAAACTTCAGACACTTGGAGCGAAATCTATGCGGCGATTGGTGTTAGTGAGGCAGATGTAAACGCCTATCGTGATGAACTCAATGGACTTGGAAGAGATCTTAACGCACTTGGTGCGTTGGCTCCAGAAGACCTTTGGAAGCGAAGAAAAGAAATTGATGATATTGATGCAAAGCTTGCGGAGCTAAAAGGAAGTCGCATTTATTCATTGTCGGAAATGCGCGACCTGGCTGCTTCCCTTGAGGGTAAGATTGCACAACTGAGAGCGAAAATGCCAAAGGGCATGTACGATGAGTACACAGTCCTTCGCGGTGATTACCTCTGGAGAATCGCAAAAAAGTCTGATATCTATAATGACCCGTTTGCGTGGATTCGTATCTATTCTTATAATCGCGAGCAGATTAAAGAAGCTGATATGATTTATCCTGATCAAATTTTCAAGATTCATCGCGAGAATAGCCCGAACGAATATCTTGTTGGCAGTGGTGATAATTTGTCTAATATCGCCGGCAGCATGGATGTTTTGGGTGACCCAACAAAATGGCGTGAGCTTTATGAACTTAATAAAGATGCCATTGGTGATGAGCCAAGTTTGATTTACCCTCATCAGGTTATCAAGATTCCTTCGAACTAAGTGGAGATAAATCGTTTTGGGCCAGTTGTGATAGCCCAATAGATTTGATAATTCTCACTTGAGAATTTGTTCGACAATTTTGAAATAAGTATTTTAGCTCTTAGCCGGATCAGTAACATGCTGATCCGGCAAGAGCTTTTTTATTAGAGAGCACTATCCAGGAAATTAAAGTAGGGTTTTAGTTTGAGTCCGGATGTAAAAAGGAAGATCTCAATAGGCGGTATTAACCAGTTAAGATTGTTTGGTTTGCAGGACAGGAATCTACGCCGTTTACAACAGGCATTTTCTGTTAGTTTGGTCGCGCGTGGGCAACAGGTGTTTTTGAGCGGCGACAAAGAAAATGTTGAGCGTGCTGAAAAAGCTTTCGAAGAACTAATTGCAATCGCGAGCAGGCAGGCTGAGATATCTGAGAGCGACCTGGAAACCATTGTGTCGATGGTTGATGGCACCGGCAAATTACAAGAGGACTCAGAGAACGGTCAGGATGATATTATCCTGTACAAGAAGGATGGTTTTATAAAGCCGAAGACTCTTGGGCAAAGAGCATTTTACCAGGCATCTTTAAACAATGATGTACTTTTTGTGATCGGCCCCGCTGGAACAGGCAAGACCTTTCTTGCTGTTGCTTTGGCTGTGGCTGCTTTGCGTGATAAATTGGTTGATCGAATTGTCCTGACCCGGCCTGCAGTGGAAGCTGGTGAGCGTCTCGGTTATCTTCCGGGCGACTTCCGAGAAAAAATTGATCCATATCTAGCGCCGCTTTACGATGCTCTACACGATATGATTCCACCAGACAAATTGAAACGATATCTTGAGTCAAGTATTATAGAAATTGTTCCGCTTGCTTATATGCGGGGGCGTACCTTAAACAATGCATTTGTCATTCTAGACGAAGCACAAAATACAACATTTCATCAAATGAAGATGTTTTTGACACGCCTCGGGATTAGTTCAAGGGCCATTATTACTGGAGATATTACGCAAATTGATTTGCCTGGCGTAGGGTCATCCGGCCTGGTACAAGTACAATCGATTTTACCTCCAATCGAAGGTATTGAGTTTGTTTATATGAAGGATACTGATGTGGTTCGGCACCGCCTGGTTCGCGAAATTATAAGGGCCTACGACAATTATGAGAATAACAAAACTCACAAAAATGACAAGAAGTAATTCCCTTTGAATGACCCCAAGTTTACATACCGGTTTCGCCGTACCTTACAGCAGGCTTTTGACTCTCTGCAGAAACGTACTGTGTGGAGACAAACTTTACAAGCCACCATCGTTTTGCTCTCCATTGTTGCTACTTCTTTTATGTTTCCATCTGTACAGTCGTTTCAGTTTTCAAATCTGAAAGACGGGGATGTTTATACAGGACAAGAGATCATTGCACCGTTCACTTTTTATATTAACAAGAGTGACGATGAAGTGAATCGAGATCGTAAAGCATCCTCTGAAAAAATTCCTCTGGTTTTCGTAAAGGCGGATACTGTTGAGAGGTTGTCTTTGCGCAAGTTTGACGAGCTGTTTCAGGCTTTTTCTCTTGTGCAGGAACTAGCGGTTCCCGACTCAATAAAGTCAAGACGCATCCGTGATATTTTGGATAGTGAGTCGATTGTTATTGAAGAGGGGCACTTGAAGTATCTTTTTAGTGTTCCCGTTCTTGACCTGCCAAACACGAAAGCAAAGAAGGTTGAAGATGTAAACGGCTCTGGTAGTATGGAACGTTTCAAACAGCACTTGCGGATTATTGTACTAGACGTGCAGGCTATTGGGCTGCTTGATATGAATATGAGCAATATTCCAATTTACATCGATAAGTTGTCGGTTATTTCTGACAAAGGCGAAATTTTGGAAAATGTTGAGCGCTTTTATAAGTTAGACAACTACCGTGAAGTTGTTTTACAAAAGTTACGGCAGACGTTTTCCCAAAATGAAGTTGCAGTAAAAATTGGTTATCCGATTGTCACAGGGTTTTTAACTCCAAACCTGTTGCTTGATGAGCTTGAGACTGAAAAACGTATCAATGAGGCTGTTGCAAGTGTGGCACTATCCAAGGGAATTGTGCTTGAAAATGAGCGGATTGTTAACACGCATGAACTGATCACCCCACAAATTCTTGAAAAACTCAACTCACTTGCAACTGCCAAATCAGAGAGAGAAGCGAGTGAGGGCGGCACAAAGCTGATTTTGCCATATATCGGCCGATTATTGACAATTACTCTTGCCTTTTCGTTCATGCTTCTTTTTCTTCTTGTTGAAAGAAAGGAAATTGCTACCAGTCTCAAAAAGCTGTTAATGATTTTTATTATTTTTTTATTTGCGATCACGGTCACGTATTTCATCAATCGTTTCGGCTTTTCGACAAATCTGAAATTTCTTATTCCTATTTCAATAGCTTCAATGCTGCTGACAATATTTTTTGATAATCGCAGTGCATTTATGGGCACAATAACGCTTAGCATTATCATCGCAGCGATGCGTGGGAATGACTTCGGAATGATGATTGTGTCCATGTTTGTCGGCACAATGTCAATGTTTGCTGTGCGTGAAATTCAAGCTCGGAACTGGATTTTAAAGGGCATCCTTTACATTTCCGGAGCGTATATCGTGTCCATTGGTGCAACTGAACTTCTGAAACACACTGAGTTTGAGGATTTGTGGGATATGTGGAGCTATGGCATCATCAATGGGTTGTTGTCACCCATTCTGGCTTATGGCCTCATGATTATTTTTGAATACGTTTTTCAGACGACAACCAATTCTACTTTGCTGGAATTGTCAGACTTGAACAAGCCCTTGTTGCGGAACCTGGCAATACGAGCGCCAGGTTCTTATCACCACAGCATTATGGTAGGAAACCTCTCTGAAGCAGCGTCTGAAGCCATTGGCGCCAATGCCCTTCTTGCTCGTGTTGCATCCTATTATCATGATATTGGTAAAATGGACAAGCCGGAATATTTTGTTGAAAATCAGAAGGCTGGCAGAAATCCTCATGAGAAACTTGCTCCCAGCATGAGTTGCCTTATTTTGATTAATCATGTTAAGAGGGGGTTGGAGATTGCGGAGAAACAGAATTTGCCTGCTGAGATTCGTGCCTTTATTCCGCAGCATCACGGCACCAATTTGATTCGATATTTCTATCAAAAAGCAATAGAAAATGCAGAGGATGGAGAGGTGGTCGATGAAGCGAATTTTCGCTATGGCGGGCCAACGCCACAATCCAAGGAAGCGGGCATTGTTATGTTGGCTGATGCCGTTGAAGCCGGATCCCGAGCAATGAAAGACCCTTCAATCAGCCGTGTTCGCAGTATGATTGATTCGATTATACAAGAAAGATTGCTGGAGAATGAGTTGGATGAGTGCCCCTTGACCATTGGTGATTTGAAGTTAATCAGGGAGAGTTTTGTTGGTACCCTTGCGGGCATGTTCCATGGAAGAATTGAGTACCCTAAGCAGGAAGATAAATCTGTCCAACGAAATAGCAAAAAAGGCGCGGAAGCTCAAAATTGAGCTTTTCAACAACCAGTCTTGTGAAATTGATACCAGTGGTGTTTACGCTCTGGGGAATAGGGTTTGGACAGATGAAGCCGTTGTAGATGGGTTGGTCAATGTAATACTGGTGGATGATGAGCAACTCACAGAGCTGAACAAACAGTTTCTGAACCGTGACTATAAGACTGATGTTATTACATTTACATTGTCCGCCGGCGATGCAGAATTGTTGGAAGGAGAGATTTATGTTAGCATTGACCGTATTTTGGCTAACGCAAGAAAATACCAGATAGCGCCAACTGAGGAATTTAACCGTATCGTTGTGCATGGGTTGTTGCACCTCCTGGGTTATGAGGATGGCAGTACTGCTGAAAAAGAACGAATGACTGAGCGTGAGAATCACTATCTTAATAATACACCAAATCACCAACTTGAAGGTTAAGGAGTCAACAGAAGCTCTTGGATGATCCCGATTTATTTTCATTGATTTTATTTGGTTTTCTTGCCTTGTTTGCACACGTTGTTGTGTGCGGAGCATTTAAAGCTTTCGAGGAAGTGAAAAATGGTGGATTTGATTTGACTTCACTGAAAGGCAGGCGAGCCAGACGTCTTGAGCGTTTGCTGAAGGAATCGACTTCAGTGTTGCTTGCACTCTCCTTTGCTGACATCGTAACCACTACAATTTTCATCCTGTTGTCTGTCGTTGTGGGAGTGCAATCGGCGAAGACCTTCGATTTGGGCGTAGTGCTTGCTTTGAGCTTATCTGTTCTTATCTTGTCTTTTGTAGAATTTATTGTGAGGGAAATATGGGCGCTCCGTTTTGCTGTGAGTCGAGCTGTCGCCTATTTGGCGCTGCTTTCTTTGCCTCTTGCATTTTACTCGCGCTTGACTAAGCCAATAAATCATATTGTCGCCAAGCTGCTTGGTCGCGTTTCGCGCAAGCTTAAACTAAATGGCAATGGGCTCAGTCACCAGAAGTTCTTAGCCATGATGGACGATAGTGTGGACAGTGAACTGGAGGAAGACGAACGTGCGATGATTCATTCTATTGTGGGGTTTGGTGAGACTCAGGTACACGAAATTATGGTGCCAAGAATAGATATGATCTGTGTGGAGGAAAGTGCCGATTTGCGTGCCATCTGTGAACTCATGCAGGAGGCGGGCCACTCTCGACTACCACTGTATTCTGAAGATGTTGATCACATCCTCGGAATCGTGCATGTAAAGGATTTGCTCGCTTGTGCTATTGGCTTCGGTAATAGTAAGCCAAGCCTCAGGGAATTGGCCAGAGCCGTTTATTTTGTTCCGGAAACCAAGAAATTGGATGATCTGCTTAGAGCTTTCAGGCAAGATAAACATCACATGGCGATTGTGGTGGATGAGTATGGTGGGACTGCCGGCCTTGTCACTCTGGAGGATGTTATTGAAGAGATCATTGGAGATATTCAGGATGAGTATGACAAGGAACTGCCGTTGGTGCGAAAAATCGATGACCACAACTATGTAGTCGATGCGAAAATTGATCTCCATGAATTGAATGAGAGTGTTGGTATTGAGTTACCAACAGAAAGTGAATATGACAGTCTCGGCGGATTTATCCTAACCCTGACTGATTATGTGCCTGCTGAGCATGAAACGGTTTGCCATGAAGGGTTTCGTTTTCTAATTGAAAAGGTAGTGGGTAATCGTATCGTTAGTGTTAGGATGACCATAAGCGAAATCAACGAGAACGAGGCAATTTCTCCTGAGTCACATGATGGATAAAAAAACAAATCTGAATCAGTTCCGGCGGGACCCTGTTTCGGGACAGTGGTCAATTATTTTAGACGGTAATTACGATATTGCTACCCTCATTGCTGGATTGAAACCACGTCTCCAAACGCAGAAACCAGGGACGTCTTCTGGGTATGAGGCAGGGTTCGAGGAAAAAACGCCGCCCGAGATTTTTGCAATTCGTGAACATGACTCACAACCAAATCAGCCTGGCTGGCATGTGCGTGTAGTGCCTATGAATCAGCCTTTTTTACAGATATTCGGAGATTTGAACAATCGCGGCGTCGGCCTGTACGATGTTCTCGATGGCATTGGTGCGCACGAACTGGTTGTCGAGTCACCCGAAGCGAATGTCCACTTGCCGGATATGACCCAGGAGCAAGTCCGGAATGTGCTGCTGGCCTACAGCACCCGAATCCGGGATTTAAAGAAAGATCTACGATTTCGATATGTCATGGTTCATAAACATCATGGCGGTGGAGATAATGATTTGCGTTTTCATTCACACGCACATGTTTTAGCAACACCCATAACACCGGCTCGAGTCAAGGCAGAGCTGGTTAATGCCATGGAACATTATCTCTATAAAGAACGCTGCCTGTTCTGTGATATTGTTTTTCAGGAAATGAACGACGGTGCTCGTATTGTTATGCAAAACGAAAAATTTTTGGCATTGGCCCCGTTTGCTTCCCGTGCCCCTTTCTCTACATGGATCATGCCAAAAAAGCATGAAACATTCTTTGAAAGGAATACAGAGTTAAGTCAATTGGCCGACATTCTTCAGAATGTTTTGCGGAAGATTAAGTTGCTACTTCATGATCCAGATTATATTATGGTATTACACACAGGGCCAAACGTTGCCTCCGGCACAATTCGAGGCTACTGGAAAACACTTGAGCGCGACTATCATTGGTATATTGAAATTACCCCCAGATTTCGGGCTTTCGCGAGCTTCGATGTCGGCTCCGGCTTTCAAGTTAATGCAGTTTCGCCGGAGCGAGCTGCCCAAATTTTAAGAGATGAAAAAGTGTAGATGACTTTCCTTAATAGTTTTCTACGATATATGTTTTAATCTTCAGACTAATCAGTGGAAGGAAGTTGAATGAGCAAGAAGAAGCCAGACAACACAATGAATAAGATTGTATCGCTTTGCAAACGACGCGGCTATGTTTTTCAATCAAGTGAAATTTATGGGGGACTGGATAGTTGCTATGATTATGGCCCATTGGGTGTCGAGTTAAAAAAGAACGTCAAGGAGTTTTGGTGGAAACACATGGTACAGATGCGCGATAATATCGTCGGCCTGGATTCATCCATTCTCATGCACCCGCGTATCTGGGAGGCCTCCGGCCATGTTGCCGGGTTTGTTGATCCGCTTGTCGATTGCAAAACCTGTAAGGGCCGCTTTCGTGCCGATCAACTGGAATCTTCGGTCTGCCCGAACAAACCGAGCAAAATGGTATCTGAATGTGGTGGTGAACTGACCGATGTACGGCAATTCAATTTGATGTTCAAGACACAGATGGGGCCAGTGGAGGAAGGCGCAACCGCCGTTTACCTGCGACCTGAGACTGCTCAAGGAATTTATGTGAACTACCCCAATGTTTTACAGTCTTCTCGCCAAAAGATACCTTTTGGTATCGCTCAAATCGGCAAGGCCTTCAGAAACGAAATCACCCCAAAAAATTTCATCTTTCGTATGCGGGAGTTTGAGCAAATGGAGATGCAGTTTTTTGTAAAACCCGGCACGGACACAGAATGGTTTGAATATTGGAAAGAACAGCGCATTAACTGGTATGATGAATTGGGAATCCGTAAGGAAAATCTGCGTTTTCACCAACATGGGGAAACGGAGTTGGCACATTATGCTGCTGCTGCGTTTGATGTTGAATATAAGTTTCCGTTCGGCTGGCAGGAGCTTGAAGGCATTCACAATCGCACTGATTTTGACCTGAAACGCCACCAGGAATGCTCCACGAAAGATTTACAATATTTTGATGATGTCACACGCGAGAAGTTCGTTCCTTACATAGTAGAGACTTCGGCCGGTTGCGATCGTACGCTTCTTACCTGTCTGGTGGATGCGTATGAAGAAGAGGAGTTGGAAAAAGACACGCGGACCGTTCTGCGATTATCTCCTAGAATCGCTCCATTAAAGGCTGGTATTTTTCCTCTGGTTAAACGCGACGGCATGCCCGAGTTGGCTCGAAAAATTACAGATGATTTAAAGCAACACATGATGGTGTTTTACGACGAAGCGGGCGCTGTTGGCCGCCGTTACCGCCGTCAGGATGAGGCCGGCACGCCATTTTGTGTGACTGTAGACTCTGAAAGTCTCGAAAATAATACAGTGACCGTGCGTGATCGGGATACGATGGTGCAGGAGAGAATTAATGCTGATGGCTTATTGGCCTATTTACGTGAACGGGTCGAGTAAGGAACAAACTCCTTTTTACATTTTCTTTAAGCCTTGACAATATCCACAAAATACGGGTTGCCCCATTGGGTTGTTAATTGATGCGGGCAGCCTTAAGCTTAGTGTGCGGAATGGAATATTCTTCAATAAATCTGATAGACAAGTTTTCAATGTTCTCGGAACATTGGTCTCCGAAAGTCATCGCCGAAATGAATCACTACCAATTCAAGCTGGTAAAGGTCCAGGGTGATTTTGTATGGCATCGGCATAATGAAACAGATGAAGTGTTCATTGTGGTGCTGGGAGAAGTGACAATCGAGTTTCGCGATGGGCATGTGAAGCTGTCTGAGGGTGAACTGTTCGTCATTCCTAAAGGAAAAGAGCACAAACCCTATTCAACGGACGAGTGTTGTATTCTACTGGTTGAACCGAAAGGTGTGGTTAATACGGGCGATTCTATTAATGGGTTAACTGCCAAAAATGATGTCTGGGTTTAGGCGGCTACATCTGTTCACAAAGTCACTTCTTCAAAAAATCTTAGGGGCGAAAAAGCGATGTATTGAGGCTCTATAACTCAGTACTTCCCTCTCGCTCTTTCCTTCTCCGGTAAAATTTCAAGGCAGGTTGTCCACCAACCCGTCCGGACTGTTTCGATAAACTCCGACGGAATTTCTTCTGCTTCCATTTCTCTAGCCAACCGCTCATGGTCATATTGTAGCGGAACGAATTCAATGTTGATGATCTCATTCGCTGAGAGAATGGCGTACCAGACGCTGGTGGTGCCGTCATTTTCCGGGCGGCCGATTACGCCAATATTGGCAAAGAATTTGTCTTTGGCTAACTTTCGTTTCCAGTGAAGCCCTGTGTGCGTAGTTAGAACGATGTCTGCGGCATAGTCGATCAACTGTTTTTGCAGAAAATGATCAGGCGTTGTGGACTCCCAGAGGAATTCGTTTGTTTGCCGCGGTGAACCATGGCAAAGAAGAACCCGGTGTCCGGCAAAGTCGAATCGAATTTCTTTAGGTAATTCCTTTTGCCATTGCTTAAACTTATCGCTGGTATTTGCCAGTGTGTAATTGTAGCTGATTTGTGCGAAATGATTGTCACGCGGATCGGTGTAACCACACTGGCAATCCGCAAGGTTGTTGCCGATGGAATTGTCGTAGTTGCCTTGCACTACAGCGATGTTGTTGTTGAGAAGAAGCGGAAACACCTTATCCGGCGTGGGTCCAAAAGCGCCCAGGTCCCCGAGACAAAACAACTGCTGAATGCCTCTGCTGTGCGCGTCTGCAATTAAAGCCTCAAGCGCGAGATAGTTATTGTACACGCCACCAAAGACGGCTACTTTATTGCTGGTTATTGTTTGGGTCATTACTGAAATTTGGTTTGTCATTCGTTTGCCCTTCCCGATCTTTTTTCGAGTTCGGGAAGGGCAAATTTAGTTTGGTTGAGAGAGGCGTAAAGGCTGAACGAACTTTCTAACAGCAGTCCGGGCCACAGGCAGCGCCATCGCTTGATTTGGTCACATCGTATTCGAGCCCTTTTGTCTCCCGTGGGTGCCGTCTTGCCGATTTAGTGCATGCAAAATTTTCTGCTGCTTCATTCGGGATTTCTGCGTAAGGCGATATCGGTACAATCTGTTCTGAGTAAGGTGCTTTTTTATAAATGTTGAAGGTTTTATCACAAACAGCCATGCGTTCACCACGATAGAGGGTGTGTCCATCGTCATCAATTACGGCTTTCCACGGCCCTTTGTAAATCACGGCTTGATTGTGCTCAAGACAGGGGCCTTCTTTGCCTTTGTAAGCGGTAATGGTTATAGAACGGAATTCGATTCCTTCAACAGTCTGCCACGGCGTGTCTTCACGCTTAAGGATTTCGACGCCATAAAAACCAAGGTCGGAAAATGCTTGCAAAAATTCATCTTCACGAATCGCACCTGAAATGCAACCGCTCCAAAGTTCCGGATTATTCTTCATGTGCTCCGGCACATCTTCATCCGAGACAATGTCTGAAATGGCGACCCGGCCACCTTTTTTCAAGACTCGGTAAATTTCTTCGAATAGCTGTTTTTTTTCTTCATCGCCAACAAGGTTGAGAACACAATTTGACACAACCAAATCTATGGAATTATCAGCGATGAGTGGTTTGTTTTTGCGTTGCTCCTCTATAAATTCATCGTATCGCAGCAGGTCCGACGAGTTTTTGATAGGGTTTTCTTTCAGATAAAGATCGACCAAATCCAGGTCAAGACGCAAGTCCTGGATTTTCCCGCGGCGGAACGCAACATTATGATAGCCGATTTTGTCGCCAACTTCTTGCAAATAGCTTCTCGACAAAGCGAGCATATCGTCATTCATATCAACACCGATTACACGACCTTCCTTGCCAACCATTTGCGAGACAATGTAGCATATTTTTCCGGTCCCGCTGCCCAAATCCAGAACGGTTTCACTTTGTTGAACATAGCGTGAGGGGTCGCCACATCCGTAGTCGCGTTCGATAATCTCTTTGGGAATTACTTGCAGATAACTTTGGTCATAGTCGACCGGGCAACACAGCGCCGCTTCCTGGATTTGCGCACCCGCTCCGTAGCGTTCGCGTACCGCCTTTTCGACTCCCAGCTTCTCGGGAGTGAGGATAGATTTTCCGTTTGTTTCAGTCGTCATTATTATTCCTTTGTTTATGAATTTGATGCTGAAAAATTGTGGCAGATGGCCCCTGAAATATAACAGGTATAGCACGCCTGATTATTGTCGAGTGGAAATGGTGAAAATGCACCTTTGAGTGTTTCAGAAATCCTGGCTTCCGGATAATCGATTAGAATGGGGCAAACGTAAACGCCTTTATCTGTGACCATTCGACTGCGTGTGCACTGCAGCAAGTTGTCATCGTAATCGCGCATCATTTCCAGGGTGATATGTTCGTATTGTTCGTAGCCGCGACTGCGTACTTTTTCCCGTCCAATGCGCAACGGCGGTATTATCTTAATTCGCGGCCGAGTATATTCAATTCCCTTCATAATTTCCATAAAACCGTCAAATATTTTCTCTGTTTCATGGTCCTCCCAGGTTTGGGCTACGGTGATAATCGGTAAAAATCCGTGTGTTACCAGATTTCTAAGACCATTGAGTGCTTTGTCAAAACTCCCGTTGCCACGGATTCGGTCGTTTGATTCAGCATTACAACCATCCAGGCTGACCCGTATTTCAAGTGAAAATCGCGTCTGCTCAGAAATGGCCTGTAGGCGCTTTGCTGTGCGTTCACGGATAAGAATGCCGTTGGTAAGCACCGTTGCGGGACCCATTTCAAGTGTGTCCTGCAGAATGGCAAACATATCCTGATTCATAAAAGGTTCGCCACCTGTGAAGTAGTATTCTTTAACGCCAAGCTCTTTGGATTCGTCAAGAAATGTCTTGACTGTTTCACGCGGCATAAATCCAAAATTGTGATTTTTCGGGCTGCAACTAATGAAGCAATGCGTACACCATAAGTTACAAATGGTTCCACCTACCTGAAACCAGAGTGTATCCAGGCTGTGTAGTGGCGCCCACGGAATCTCATCATCAGGCGCCTGATGGGGGGCGGCCTGTTCGTGCCTGCCGTTGTTCAAGCTGTTTTTGGCAAATTTTTCGCTGGTCAATTTGTTACCTGTTGCTGTTGTAATGATTCTTTGTGCAAGTCCAGATCTTTATTTTTTGTGATGAGTGTAAAAACTTCCACGATTTGTTTTAGACCCGCTCTGATGAGGAAAGTCGAGTTTCTACCATAGCTTTTGTTGCCGACGATGTAGAAATTCGGTTCAGGGTTTCTGAGTGTTTCCGGCCCCATACTTGTTTGAGCGAGGCAGTCTGCTGAGTTGTCTGTGCCAAGTAAAGCTGCTGCTAATTTCATTGGGCCGCGGCTGGCGTAGCATTCATGTACTTGAAGTTCACGGTAAAGGCTGTTGTCCGGACTGTAACCGACATTGGCAATAATCTTGTCGACTGTAACCGCCTCAGGCACACCGGCAGTATTTATTGTAACAAGAAAGTTGTCCCTTTTTCTGGAGTATGCCACAGACTCAATAGTTGTATGCGTCAGGAACCGGATGTCTTTGTTCGTTGTTGCTGCGGAATTCGCCTGCTGAGTCAGCCGAACTCTCCCTTCAAGTTGATCGTTGTTGATGACGGGAATTGGCCTCTGTGCTTTGCCGCGAGAGACCCAAATAAGCGAGGTACTGGGTTCTTGTTGAATTAATTTTTGAAAGTCACAAACCGTGGTTGCCGCCGAGTATCCGGTTCCAATGAGAAGAGTTTTTTTGCCGGCGAAAAGGGGTCGGTCTTTGCCAACAATATCGCGCAAATGGTAATCTATTTTGTTACGCCAGGCGCTTTCCCCAAGTGCTGGAATACCGCCGTCACCAAGCGAATTGGGATTGGCGTAAACCCCTGAGGCGTCAATCACGATATCCGTTGTGTGAATTGCCTCAACCCCGTCCTGGCTACGGATTAGTAATTGGAACGGGTAGAAAGTTCTTTTGCTATCTCCGAGCAGCTCGCCTTTAAAAATTTGTTTTCTGCCGATGTGTACAACCTCTGTATCAGGGTGAATTGTGGGAGCCAGTTCAGGTAATTGGCTGAGCGGCTCAAGGTACTTCGTTACGAACTGTTCACCTGATAAGAGTTGGCTCGGAGCAGGTTCATCCCAGGTTGGTAGGTTTCGATGAAGTGTCAGAGCGCCAAGACCGGAGTGGTTCATTTCCCATGGCGAAAATAGTTGAACGTGGCCCCAACAACGGATATTCTCACCAACCCTGCCCTTGTCAAAAACCGTGACTCTATAACCCAGTTTGACCGCATAAAGCGCGGCTTCAAGCCCAATGGGCCCTGCACCAATAATTGTAATTCTCTTTTGTGACATATTTTTTCCCTTGCTGTAACCTGAACACATGCACGCATATGCATGTGTGGAAAAGACAACAAGAATCCACTGGTTATTTATTCCTATTATTTACAGGATTATTGTGATTGTCAGTTGTGTCGGGTAGTTATCTGGTTGCTGCAGAAAGTGAACTCAACTGGTCCTGCATATGGTGATTTCTAAACTTAAAATTGTGTAAATATTTCTTCGTGATTTGGGAATCGTCCAAGCGCTTTTTTGGAAAAAATAAGGGTACCATCTTTAACTACTTCAAAAACGCCGCCTTGCCCTTCAATTAAAGTGACTTCAACATCCGCGTATTTTGATTCAATATCTGCCTTCAAACTGGAGGCTGTTGGGTAGTAGTTTCACATGACACAATATTCAATCGATACTTTCAATGCTCTACTCCGTTTGTTTATGGGCTTTGTGTTATTTTTTTAGGAAGATAAATATTTTCGTGGGAAAAGTAAAGCAAATTGAATAGGAGTCGAACCAAACTCCTTTTGAAGGGAGACAGGGTTTAGTTCGGCCGGAGCAAAAAGCAGAGGGATGTTGGTTGCGAGCTGCCGGATTGACCGTGAATTTCAAATACGATGAATTATCCAGCTTAGTCACCCTGTTTGTTTGCGATTTGCTCTAAAATATTTTTGGTAATTTCGTTAAGAGTTACTTTTGAAAGTGCATTTTCGAGCGCCTGTTCGGCTTTTTGTAATGGCCCTGCGATGGCGGTTGAAATATTGGCGCCAATAGGGCATTCTGCATTTGGGGTTCTGTATGGGCTATGGAAAACAGTTCTTTCTTCCACGGCATTGTAAATATCGAAGAGTGTAATGTCTTCCGGGTTTTTGCCAATCTGTGTGCCTCCTGAAGCTCCGGTAATGGTCTTTACAAGTTCTGCTTTCTTTAGCAAGCCCAAAATTCTTCGAATCACAACCGGGTTGGTATTTACGCTCCAGGCAATGTTTTCTGATGAAACAGACTGTTGTGGCTTTCTGAAATAGACGACTGCGAGACCAACTAAAATATGGATTGCGACAGCAAATTTGCTACTTGACTTCATTGGCTCGTTCCTCATTTTCGTTTTTCTGAAACCAAGTTAGTTACAGTATATTTTGATTCCTAATGAAGATATTGTGGGAAATGTTGCATTGGCTTAAAGGGAGATTTTAAATAATTAGATGGCTATCATCTCCAGCGGTATTGGTACTTGCGTTTGGATTGATATTTTTGGAAGCGGTCAGTATATTTGTTATTTCAGCAGTGTGAGTTTGCTTCTGGAAAGATGAAGCGAGTTGAAAAGGAGTTTAAATGTACCCGCGGTTTGCGCCCTGAATTGAGTTCGGATTGGGAGGAGAACAACACGGCCACTGCCCTGTGGCAGGTCAATGGCTGCTGGCAGGTTAGAGATTTCAAGATTTGCCGGCGGGAAAAATGACCTGGGCAGAAAGGTGGCTGCTACACCAATTCGCCTCACCCAGGGTCTGGGGCGCAGAATTGGACCTGCTGTCAGCGCAGCTATTGCCGTGTTTGACATACCGAAGGCAATGGGCTCGCCCACGTCCACTCGAAGTTCAAAAAAGTGCGTGGAATTATTTTTGTGTGAATTTGCAGCCCGCAAAACATCAATGGGCAATTCTAGTTTTTCAACCAGAAGTTTGCAACTCTGCCCAAGGGCTATCAAGGTACCGCCATTGAGTACAAATTGTTTCAGATGCAGTAAGCCAGACTCGCCAATTCCAGCGACATAAGGTTGTGGGGGAAGCGGCCGACCCGTTTGCGCCTCTTGACCAAGCCAACCGTGCAAAACAATTTCAGGCGGCATATCTGGAAAAATGATGGCATCATATTTCCCGGTAAGGTCGCGTTTGCTAACAGTGTGGCTGTAGATAATGTCAAAGTTAAATTCGTACTTTTCCAATAAATACTGCGTCCACCCCGGATCGGGTTCTGGGTGCCAGGGCTGATATAGTGCAACGGCGGGTTTTTTCAAACGAAGAACCTGTTGCTGCTGAAAACGGAATTTTGTTTGCCGCACCTCAAGTGTAAGCTCCTGAGCGAGAAAGGCAAGCAGGTTCGCCGAGATCTCTTTTCGGGGCATTACGATTGTGCCTCTTTCGAAAGAGCGCCCGTCTTCTTCAATGTCTTCCGTCAGCCAAAAGATCTTTTTGTTTTTTTCGAGCATTCGGTTGACGGCGATGGTGCTTTGATTGTCTGCATGATTGATGATATAATGCCCGGAACCTTCTTTTCGCAGCGCAATAGCGGGGGGCTGAAAAACATGGACACGCTTCAGGTTTTCGATGTTTACTGTTTCTGCCCTGTCTACGCTGACTTCCAGCACCTGCGGGAGCGAGAAGGCGATTGGCGGTTGCGGACTGCCTGGGTCATTCCCCGCCGGCATTTGCAATTGCTCTGCATAGCTATCAAAAATGTGATGAATATAGCGTTCAAATGGCTGCGCCGGTAATATGACGTAATCTTCTGGTTCGAGCTTTGAGCCTGGTGTGAGAGTCGTTTTTGCCTTATGTATTTCAATCCCCTGGGAATACAGTGACTGCAGGAACTTTCGGGCAGCATGGGGCGACTTTTGCTTTGCCGGGATGATATATGCCGGTTGCGGTTTGGACTTGGCCGTGTTATGGTGTTGCTTGTTCATCTGGCAGTAGTCGCGAATGATTTGTTCTTTGTCAGCAGACACGGCTTGCAAAAGATCTTTGATCAAATCGGTTTGGCTTCGAATGAAATCTCCCATACGCCACCAACCACCATTCCAGTCGCTCAGCAATTCCAGGCCCGGCTCGTCTGATTGTATAATGCTGCCTTTGGCAAAATATAAAGGCGATGCATAATGCGTGTTGGCAATTTGTGCGGTCTGGGCAATAATGTTGCGCAGCAAAAAAGAGCGCGTCAGTGTGCCCGGAGGCTCTTGAGCAGGCCTGTTTTGAATGGCAAGCCCTGCCATGCCGCGCGAATGCATTTTTGCAATGATGCTTTTTGTCAGATCATTAAGTTTGGCTTGAACGTATGTGTTGACCACTTTGTCATTAGTGGTCACGTTTTCCAGGACAAGCCGGCTGTTTCTTGAACGCCGAGCGCCAACCTGCAAAACAACCTGTGGAAACCAGTATTGAAAAATTTGTCTGACCACGGATTTTGTTTCTACAGTGTTTAGCATGTCCCAATCAAATTCTATATCATCACCAGCATACAAATGCGTCCGGTTCGGTATTGTCGCCCCTTCGTGCGGCAACCCAACATACTTGTTGTACCAGAGCGCGACTTTGTCGATCGCGTCCGGGTTGAGAGATGGAATCAACAGCAGAATGACCTTGCTTAGCAAGGCATCAATGTTTTTTTGCGGCTCTGACGCAAAAAAGTGAGCCAGTGCAAACACACCCTGACTGGTGCTCACCTGTCTGCTGTTGGCATTTAATATAATCATAACCACTACTTTGTCTTCTTTGGCTAGAAGCTCTATGTCGTCGTCCGTCATGTGGGCCGGGTTTGCTGCTTGCTTTTGATAGTTTTTGTACAAAGCCAGATTTTTGATGTTTGGGGCTGAAGAGATTATCGCCATCATCATGGGTCGTTTTTCTGTGGACTCACCAATTTGCTGAAGTTTGACTCGTTCAGTATTTTCTTCCAGCATTTTCAGGTATTCGGTAATTTCCTGCCACCCGGCGAGTTTTCTGTTGGTTTCGGGACGATAGCCCAGGAATTCATTGGGAGTTTGGATTTGTGAGTTGCTTGTAGAAGGCGTTGCTAACAGAAAAAACAGAAAAGGAATTATCAGAGTTATACGCAAAGGGACCCAGATTTGTCCGGTGCGTGGGCGTAGCGCTGCCCATTGCAGCGGGCGCCTGTTTTTTCTGCTGCCCAAACTCAGTACCCGGGTTAGTTTTTCTGGTTGATTCATCACAGTGAAATTTGTGCTGGTCAGTATCGTCGTCTGAATTGCTCTTCCGGTTGCCATCGGGCAAGTGCAATGGCGTTGGCCAGGTAGTAACCTGTTTTCAAGGCAAATTGTGCTACCTGAGCAGCGCCTTTCAGGCTCCAGGTGGGGTCATATTCATCCAGAACTCCGTGGTAGCGTTCTTTTGCATATGATTGTAACAGTGCAGCACCCCAGCCTTTGGGTTTGCCTACATAGTCAACGCCGCTTTTGATGTAGACAGCAGGCACGCCCATTTTTACAAAGCTGAACTGATCTGAACGAAAGAAGATACCTTTTTCCGGATTCGGATCAGGCATTATTCTGACATTCATTTCATGCGCTACTTTTTGTGCGATCGAATAGATGCTGGAACGCTTTGCGCCGATGGCAATTATGTCTTTGGTCTTACCCCAAACATTGACTGCATCCACATTGATGTTTGCCGAAGTTTTTTCCAATGGAAAAACCGGGTTATTGACATAATGGCTTGAGCCGAGTAGCCCGGACTCCTCGGCGGTAACTGCTGCAAATATGAGCGAGCGTTTTGTCTTCAGTGGGCTTTGTGAAAATCCTCTGGCTATTTCCAGCAGAGCGGCTGTGCCTGAAGCGTTGTCGAGTGCTCCGTTGAAAATGCCATCGTCTGCCGCTCCATCAATTGCGCCGAGATGGTCGTAGTGACTGGTATAAACGATGCACTCTGTTTTTAACGCTGGATCACTGCCCTTTATTTTCGCGATGACATTCGGGGATTGCAGCGTTCGTATTTCATTTTGGATGGTTGCATAAACTCGCAACAGCAACGGTTTAGCCTTGAAGGACGACGAGCCGGCTTCCTCGATAAGTGTATTCAAACTAAATCCGGCGGCAGTAAGTACCTCACTGGCTTTTGCTTCTGAAATCCATGCGTGCATGTTCAGGAGTCTTGTATTCTGCGCCGGTTTGACAAAAAAAAGTTCCTTTGATCGGGAGCTTTGCACCACGTTCCAGCCGTAACCTGCAAGCGCCGGCGTGTGAATTAAAATGACGCCTTCCGCGCCCCGGCGTGCTGCTTCTTCAAATTTATAGGTCCAGCGGCCGTAGTAAGTTAAGGCGTGGCCGTCAAAAAAATCTTGACTTTGCGCAATGGGCTCGTTGACAAGAATAAGCAGCACTTTACCGGTTACATCCACCCCTTCATAATCGGACCAGTTGAATTCTGGCGCATGAATGCCGTAACCCATGAAAATGATTTCTTTGTTTCGCAGGTAGGTGAGCGGCTGTTCAATTTGGTTCCAGGCTACAAAGTCGCTACCGGCGCCTAATCGCCAGAAGCGACCGTATCCGCGCAAATTCATAGAAGGGGTTGACTTGAAACCGGTCAGTTCTACATTTTGGAAATAGCTCGAATCGCCGACGGCCGGCAATAAGCCTGCTGCCTCGAATTGTGAGGCGATGTATTTTGCAGCCAATTCACTGCCCCGGCTGCCTGGTGCTCGGCCTTCCATAATGTCATCGGATAGCAGTTTTAAATGTGCGCGAATTTTTTGTGAGCTAATTGCTCCGTCAAGCTGTCCGAGATACTCGGGTGACTCACAGGCAGAAATACCGGCAATGGCCAGCATTGCAAACAGCAAACTGAGATTGTTTGTTTTTTTCATTATGTTAGCAACAGAGTTTATTTAAGTTAGTCGGCGTTTCAACAAAAATGGTTTATAGCGATATGTTGTCTCCCATGTGTTGCCGGACTGTCTTTGTGCTGAGTGTGGACTCAAGTTACAAAAAGCCGCATTTATTGTCAATCAATTATGTTTGGGCAGTTTAACGCCGGCTGTTGGCTCTATCAATAGGTCGCCTTAAACATCCTGAGGGTCAATGCTTGCCAATCAAGTATTGCAAAATTACCATTTATTTTGTATCTTTTTTGCCATATTGTCTAGTGCTCCATCTGCTCCATCCCGAATCTGACCCTATAATTATTAATCTACGGAGGAATTTTTTATGTTTGGTCATCCAGTTGGGCTGCGAACCCTCTTTTTTACAGAAATGTGGGAGCGCATGAGTTATTACGGTATGCGTGGACTTTTGATCTTATTTATGACCGAGGCTATTGCCAAGGGTGGTTTTGGTTACAATACTGAGACTGCCGGTGCAATTTATGGCCTTTACACTGCCGGTGTTTATTTGCTTGCTCTGCCGGGTGGCTGGATTGCAGATAGAATTCTTGGGCAACGAGATGCTGTTTTTTATGGCGGTATCGTCATCGCAGCCGGCCATTTCAGCATGGCTGTACCGTCCAAGTTCACCTTTTTTGCCGGACTTATACTGATTGTAATAGGCACTGGCTTGTTGAAGCCAAATGTTAGCGCAATTGTCGCGGATCTTTACCCGGAAGGCGGCGCACGTCGCGATGCCGGGTTCTCAATTTTTTACATGGGCATTAATGTCGGAGCCTTTGTCGGTCCGATCATTTGTAGTTATCTTGGTGAAAATATCGACTGGCACCTCGGTTTTAGCGCGGCGGGTATCGGCATGGTTTTAGGTTTGATTCAGTACAGACTTGGTTTAAAGGATTTGGGAGATGCCGGAAAACACAAAAGTGACGACCCGGAAGAACGTTCTGCGGCAATCGGTGTTTTGTGGAAAGCACTGGGGGTTTTGGGCGGTGTCATAATCGGGTTTGGCATCCTGCAGAATACCGGATTCACGAATGTCACTCTGGTTGGTTTTGCTGAAGCTACAGCTTATATTATTCTTGCTACAATTGCGCTGTTTTTTGGATATATTTTAATCTTCCAGAGTTGGACAAAGGTTGAAAAAATGCGCATTGGCATGATTTTCTTCCTTTTTATTGGCGCTGCTCTGTTTTGGTCCGGATTTGAACAAGCCGGTTCTTCCCTGAACTTATTTGCAAAAAGTCTCACGAAGCGACATGTATTCGGTTGGGAAATGCCCGCAGGGTGGTTGCAATCGGTAAATGCGCTTTTTATTATAATTATGGCGCCGGTAATTGGTTCACTTTGGGTCTGGCTTGGTTCAAGAGAGCCTTCGATTCCGGTTAAATTTGCCCTTGGTCTGGTTTTGCTAGGCTCTGGATTTTTTGTCATGGCCTGGGCTTCGAGTTTCGCAAGTGAAACACACAAAGTTGCAATGGCCTGGTTGGTAGCAACTTATTTTTTACATACCGTAGGCGAGTTGTGCTTAAGCCCGGTTGGGCTTAGCAGTGTAACCAAACTCGCGCCACCCTCACTTGTCGGTCAAATGATGGGTGTTTGGTTCATGGGATCCGCGCTTGGTAATCTTATCGCCGGCCTTGCAGGCGGTCAGTTCGAGTCACTGCCGCTGCCGGAGTTGTTTGGTAATGTCGCCTGGATTTCTATTATCGGTGGCTTGTTTTTCTTTGTTTTGATGAAACCGATGAAAAAACTTATCGGTGGCGTCAAATAGGGCAAAACAACGATCCTCTCATTTTTTATGCCGGGTGCTGCCTTGTGCCCGGCATGAAAGTCATAACGCCAGGCTTTCTGCAAGAAGTGTGATTTGGCGAGTGGCAAAAGTAATCCGAAAAAACTAAGGTTGGTATTCTCTCCGCCACCGCCGTGCCCATGTAAAAGATATTTTTGTATTCCCTGAAAAAATGAGGCAGCGTGCTGGTTGAGATACTGAAAATAATCCGGCAGGAGAAACGATGCACTACGGCTGTCAGTCCATGTACAAAAATATTGAACAGGTTTTACTGAAACATCCCAAAGATGCTTTCATTTCGCAAAAACACCTGACTGATAATTGGAAAAAATTTAACTATGTTGATGTGCCGGAATATGAAACCACATTACAAGAATATCTGGTTTTTGAGGGAATAATTAAGCGGTACATTCCACATGTATATTATTTACCGCAATCAAATCAGGTTGGAATCGATTCAATTTATACGCATGATGCCTTGAAAATCACTGAAAATGGAGCTGTTTATTTCAACACCGGAAAACCGTTAAGGAAAAATGAAGCAGCTAGAAGCGAGTCGTTTTTGCTGGAGCTCGGCGTCAAAACATTGGGGCGTATCGCGCCACCCGGTAAAATGGAAGGCGGCGATGTTGTCTGGTTGCATGAAAAGTGCGTCGCCATCGGCCTTGGCTACCGGACGAACGAGGAAGGCATCAGGCAGTTTAAGCAGCTCACCTCCGACTTTATTGATGAATATATTGTTGTGCCCCTGCCGCATGCAGCCGGCGAAGACGCCTGCCTGCATTTAATGAGCCTGATTAGCATCATTGATAAAGATTTGGCGGTGGTTTACAGCAAATACATGCCCGTGTTTTTTCGTGATTATTTATCGGCCAATCATTTTGAACTCGTTGAGGTCAACGCAGCAGAGTATGATCGATTGGGCGCGAATGTTCTGGCGCTGGCGCCAAGAGTCTGTTTGCTTTTGGCTGGAAATCTTCGCATTGAGAAAATGCTATTGGCAAACGGCTGCGTGGTTCATACTTACCCGGGCCGGGAATTGTCCATAAAAGGAACCGGTGGGCCAACCTGTTTGACTTGTCCAATTGCCAGAGTCTAAAAAATGAACCGCACGCCCGACACCGTTTTTGCAGATATCCACAATATTTTAATGAAGTATCTGCAAATTCCCAGCTTCAGCAATACCGCAGAAGAAAGGCGGGTCGATGATTTTTTTGCTGATTTTTTTTCAGCCCAGTCTTATTTTCAAACCCATTCGAATCATTTCGGGAAATATCCGGTGCAGAAGGACGCGCTTCAGAGACATGTTCACTGGGGCTTGCGCCAGGGCGAAGGAAGCAAAACAGTTGTCTTGATTCATCACTACGATGTTGTCGATATCGATAATTTTCAGGATAAAAAGGAATTTGCTTTCAACCCGCCACTTCTGCAAGAAAAATTAAAAATGGATTTTGACCGCCTTGATGTGGATGCAACTGCTGATTTGAAATCAGGGGAGTGGTTGTTTGGCCGTGGAACGGCAGATATGAAATCAGGCGGCGCCATTCAGCTTGCGCTTTTGCAGAAATATGCTTCGGTTCGTTCTTTCACCGGTAATGTGATCGTTTTGGCATTGCCGGATGAAGAAAATCTCTCTTCCGGTATGCGTAGCGCCGTGAGTTTGTTGAAAACACTAAAAGACAAATATACTCTGGATTATGTTTTGATGATCAATTCGGAGCCACATCAGAGGTTTTCTAAAAATCTGGGCGTGCTCAGTCAAGGCTCAATCGGCAAGGCAAACATGTTTGTGTATGTAAAAGGCGCCTTAACGCATGTTGGGAAAATATTTGAAGGTCTTAATCCAAACAGCCTTCTGGCGAAAATTGTTTGGGAAACTGAAGTAGATTTAGATTTTCTCGATATTTGTGGTGACGAAGCAAGTGTCCCGCCAACTTGGATATATATGAAAGATCGAAAAAGAAATTACGATGTGTCAACCCCTTTCGCCTCAGTTGGATATCTAAACGTTTTGAATTTCTTCTCCACACCAGATGATTTGTTAACAAAGTTGAAAAAAAAATGTGAAAATGCCATTGCCGGCATACAGAAAAAAATGAATGTTGCGCATGCAGAGTTTGAGCGCAAGAATGGCAGAACGCCTGCGCCACTTTCCTGGACGCTTCGGGTGCTGACTTTTTCCGAACTCTATAAAATTGTTTTGAGTGAGCATGGTCAAAGCTTTGAAGCGATGTTTGCCCAAGCGAGCAATAAACTGTCAAAAAAATTTCAGGACAGGGAAATTGACCTGCTGGAAATGAATAATCTGCTCGTGGAATTCTTGCTCGATATACACTCAGACCCAAATCCTTACATTGTAATTGGATTCGCGCCTCCTTTTTATCCCGGGGTTACCAATTATCAGTCCGCATCGCTGGCTGCGCAGTGTTGCGATCTTCACAAACTGATAGATGATTTCACCAGCAAAAAATGGCATCAGCATTATCACAACAGGCATTATTACACTGGTATATCTGATCTGAGTTATTCTACCTTGAATTACGATAAAGAATCCACCGAGTCGCTGATCTCCAATATGCCGTTGTGGGGCGATCTTTACTCAATTCCGTTTGGTGATATTGGAGAAATCTCAATGCCGTGCGTTAATATAGGGCCTTGGGGAAAAGATTTTCACAAGATGACTGAGCGGGTTCTAAAGGAGGATGTTTTTGCAAGAACACCGGCCATAATCGAGCATGTAATTGATTCAACCTTAAAAGGATAACAAAAATGTTTAATAACGCAATTGTGCGAAGGCCGTCAAAATCAATGGTGAAGGGAATAACTTCCAACCCGCAGTTGGGAATGCCTGTCTTTGAGAATGCGGCCAGCCAACATGACGAATATATCGCTACACTTGAAAAGTGCGGTGTGCATGTTCATGTTCTTGAAGCTGATGAAAATTATCCGGATGCCTGTTTTGTTGAGGATGTCGCAGTGTGCACGCGGGAATTTTCCATGGTCGCAAATCCGGGAACGCAGACGCGAAAAGGGGAAGAGAAAGAGATTGTTCAAACATTGAAAAAATTTTATGGCCAAATCGAATGCATCAAAGAACCCGGAACACTTGAAGGCGGCGATGTGATGATGGTTGGCGACCATTTTTACATCGGTCTGTCCGGGCGAACGAATGCCGAAGGCGCCCGACAACTTATTGCTGCATTGGAAAAATATGGAATGACTGGTTCTGTGGTTGCAATGCAGGAGATGCTGCACTTGAAGACCGGCCTGGCCTACCTGGAGGACAATATTCTTCTGGTGGCCGGTGAGTTTCAAAGCAATAAACAATTCCAGGAATTTAAGAAAATCCACATAGAGCCGGACGAAGCGTATGCAGCCAATTGCATTCGCGTAAACAATGCTGTGCTCGTGCCTGCGGGTTTTGAAAAGGCGCGAGAAAAAATAGAGGTTGCCGGCTTGTTGACGGCAACCGTCGATACATCGGAATTCCGAAAACTTGATGGCGGCTTGAGCTGCTTGTCGTTGAGGTTTTAATTTTTCACAGCCCGCAACTTCTTTATGACAAAAAATTTTAATAAAAAGTGCCTCGCCAGAAACAGGCGACACATCGTGTCCTTAGTCTTGAATTTTTCAGGTAACCGCTGCAATAAACCTGGAGCGCGCTCTGGATGGCAGAAAAAACCATGATGAAATTGTTAGAAATTATTGTCTGGGACTATCTGTGGGGTGTGCCACTGATTGCTATCAGCTTGTTTGTGGGTGTGTATTTTACCCTGTTTTCTGGCTTTTTTCAGTTCAGGTTTCTTCGACATATTTCTAAAGTTGTGTATGAAAAACTGTTCAGCAAGAACGAACTTGAAGAGAAAGGGACGATTTCTGCTCTGGAGGCTTTAAGTATCGCCATTGGTGCAACCATTGGCGTTGGTAATATTGCCGGCGTAGCAACAGCAATTGCTGTTGGTGGACCCGGTGCGGTTTTTTGGCTTTGGGTGGCTGGGCTACTCGGCCAAATTATTAAGATGGTGGAGGTCTCGCTCGCCGTGCATTATCGGAACACAAGCGAGACCGGAGCATGTTTTGGCGGACCAACCTACTACATCCAAAAAGGCCTAGGTGTTGAGAAAGGCATGAAAATTCTGCCGCGGATTTTGTCATTCCTTTTCATTTTTGGTTTTGGTATAGGCTTCTTTTTAACGCTGCAGAATTACACAGTCTCAGAAGCAATTTCCTCTACATTTGATGTGAGCATGATTCATGTGAGCGTCATTTATACCGTCCTGCTCTATCTTATGATCAGCGGTGGCTTGCCAGCACTGGGAAAAATAGCTGCCAGGCTAGTTCCCTTCATGTGCCTTTTTTATATTCTGGGCGGCTTGTTCATCATTTTGCTCAATGTCGAGTTACTGCCCGCTACTTTTTCTTTAATATTTGACGGTGCATTTAGCGGTACTGCTGCAGCAGGCGGCTTTGCCGGTGCGGCTTTCAGCAAAGTGATCAAAATTGGGATATCCAGAGCCGTTTTTTCCAGTGAAGCAGGTTGGGGTTCATCACCTATGATCCATGCATCCGCGAAAACAGACCACCCGTGCCGGCAAGGTATTATGGGCGTTTTTGAGGTTTTTGTGGATACAATTGTTGTTTGCACAATTACTTCTCTGGTTATCATCATCACCGGAGAATGGTCTAGCGGCGCTTCCGGAGCTGATTTGACGCTCAGTGCTTTCGAGGTTGGTATCGGTGTGACCGGAAGGACTATTTTGGCTGTAGGAGTCCTGCTGTTTGGAATTACTACATCTTCAGGCCTGTATGCTCAGATAGAAGTTCTTGTCAGGTATTTACTTGGTGAGGGCCGTAAAGCGGAAAAGGCAATCTTAAGAATTTACAAATGGTCTTACCCGCTTCCCGGACTGGCCCTGGTAATTTATGCGGTTGCTCAGGATATGCCGGGAACACATGTCTGGTTGTTTGCTGATATGGCAACCGCGTTTCCGATATTTGCCAATCTCATAGCTTTGCTTCTGCTCAGTAGAAAATTTTTCCAGTTGCTTGGGGATTATAAGGCCAGGTATCTTAACATTGGCACTGTTGATCCTGACTTTGCTGTTTTCCATGACAGCGGCCGAAAAAATGTGGTGTGAGTATGTTGCATTGGGCAAACCGGGAAGCCTGTACCCGTGTCGGATAAATTCAAACAAACTCTGAGCAGATAGCATCGCAAAGCATAATGCCTTCCCGGGTCAAGCGCAGATAGCCATCACAGATTTGCATTAAATCAGCGTTGAGACTTTTACTTCCACCTAAGAGTTCTTTTTGAAATTGTTCCTGTTTGATGTTTGGTGGAAAGAATTTTTCTAAAGTGCTGCTGTAGCGCTGAAAAAAAGGAACACCTGTTTTTTGCTCAAAAGCAGTCAATTGCAAACCACGGCTTTGTCGCAGGCCAAGATAAACACTTTCAAATTCATTTTCATCCTGAGTTAAAATCTCTGAACCATGCACTGGAAGACGTTCCTGGTTCAGGGCCGAGATGTAGGCGGCTGTGTTGCGCACATTCCAAAATCGGCGGTTATCCAAATACGAATGCGAGGAGGCACCGAGTCCGAGATACGGACTGCCGTCCCAGTATTTCTGATTGTGGCGTGAGCGATAACCGGGCTTTGCATAGTTGGAGATTTCATATTGTTCAAGTCCATGTTCTCCCAAAATATCGATGGCAGCGAGTTGCAGCGTGCGTTGACGTTCATCAGAGGCGGGTGCAAACCGTCCTTTGCGCAACTGGGTGGAAAGTGGCGTGCCTTCTTCATAAGTTAAGCTGTAAGCGGAAATATGCTGCGGCGCCAGTTCAACAACGTGTGTCAGCGTTTGTCGCCACTGCTGCAATTGTTGCTTGGGCAACGAATAGATGAGGTCGAGACTGATGTTGTCAAACCCTGCTGCCTGTGCTGCTGTAAAAGCGCTTACCGACTGTTTCGCGGTATGGTCGCGGTCAAGAAACTTAAGTTCATTTTCATGAATAGACTGGACGCCCAGGCTGAGCCGATTCACACCGGCATGCCTGCAAGCGGCGAGCTTGGCCGTGTTAACGGTGTTTGGGTTTGCTTCAAGGGTAATTTCTGAATCCGATACGAAGGAAAATCGCTTCTGCGCATGCGTGATTACATCATAGATTTGTGTTGGGGTGAGAAGAGATGGGGTGCCGCCACCAAAGTACAATGTGCTGAATTGTTGCTGCTGCCACTCCTGCGTGCCGCTGTAGAGGTCTATTTCCCGGCAAATGGCCTGCAAATAAGCCGGAATTTGTTCTTCCTGATTTGCGGCCGTAAAAAAATCACAATAGCCACAGCGAATTTCACAGAACGGAATGTGAATATATAATCCGGCGGTCATCTCGCAAACGCATAAAGTTTTCAGGCGTGCAAAGGGGAAGGTCAGCGTATGAGGTTAACAATGCGTGACCATCGAACTCTTTCGAACAGGTTCCAGTCGCCAAATTTATTCCATGAGAAGTAAATAATAAGCGCTTCCCCTACAACATTCTCGGGGGGTAGATAGCCCCATACTCTGCTATCAGAGCTGTTGTCCCGGTTGTCCCCCATCATGAAGTACTGGCCTTCCGGAACGATAAAGCGCTGCTTGATTCCTGAGTGGCTAAGTTCGGCATAGTGGCGCAGGACGTATTGCTTTCCTCCCGGTGTTTTGATTCGCGTTCTGCGAACATACCGGCCTTCTTCGGGGTCGAAACGCTGTCCCAGATCAAATCCTTCTCCTTCCTGATGGCCATTGATAAATACTTCAGTACCACGGACGTCAACGGTGTCGCCACCAACGGCAATGCAGCGTTTAATATAATCGAGCTTTTCGTCTTTGGGATATTTGAAAACAACCACATCGCCGCGTTTGGGTGATTTGAAAGCGGGCAGGCGCATAAAGGGAATTTCAGCGTCTAAAAAAGGCAGTCGGCTGGGTGTTCGAACACCATAAATGAATTTGTTTACGAGCAGAAAATCACCAACGAGCAGTGTGTCTTTCATAGAGCCGGTGGGAATACGAAAGGCTTGAACGACAAATGCGCGCAATAAAAACGCTGCCAGAAGAGCAATGATAATAGCTTCGGTGGTTTCTCTTACAGAATTTTTTCTGGGTCTTTCTTTTCTAATGCTACGCTCTGAGGCCGTGTTTTTATTCGAACTCTGGCTTTTATTGTTTTTTATGTTGTGCTGAACGTTCATTCGTAACTCCTCAAAATTACTCTATTTTCAGGATGGCTAGAAATGCCTCCTGCGGCAATTCGACCTTTCCAACCTGTTTCATCCTTTTCTTGCCTTCTTTTTGTCTTTCCAGCAGCTTGCGCTTACGCGAGATATCTCCTCCGTAGCATTTTGCTGTGACATTTTTTCGCATTGCCCTAACTGTGGTTCGAGCAATAACTTTATGGCCAATAGCTGCCTGTACTGCAACTTCAAAGAGTTGTCGCGGTATTAACTCTTTTAATTTACTGCAAATCTTTTTTCCCCAGTCAAAAGATTTGTCTTTGTGAACAATATATGACAATGCATCCACAGGCTCACCATTTAACATCAGGTCCAGCTTAACCAGGTCTGATTTTCGATAGTCAAGAAGATGATAGTCGAATGAGGCATAGCCGCGCGAGGTAGATTTCAGTTTGTCGTAAAAGTCGAAAATAATTTCGGCCAGAGGATATTCATAGTGTAGATTTGCTCTGGTCCGGTCAATATATTCTGTGTTTTTATACGTACCACGCCGATCCATGGAAAGTTTCATGATGTTGCCAATGTATTCCGTTGGCACGATTATATCAGCCGAAATGAAAGGTTCTTCGATATAATCCAGTTCGCCTGCAGCGGGCATGAGCGTAGGATTATCAACAAGTATACACTCGCCGCTTTTTGTGTAAGCCTTGTATTCCACGCTGGGAACCGTGGTCAATATGCTCAGGTTATATTCGCGTTCCAGTCGTTCTTGAATTATTTCCATGTGCAGCAAACCAAGAAAGCCGCAGCGAAAACCAAAGCCGAGTGCCTGCGAGGTTTCCGGCTCGTAGATCAATGAAGAATCGTTTAGCTTCAGCCGTTCAAGTGATGAGCGCAGTTCTTCGTAGTCATCGTTATCTGTAGGAAAAAGCCCACTAAACACCATTGGTTTAACTTCCTCATAGCCGGCCAGTGGTTCGGAAGCCGGTTTTTTAGCTGAGGTGATGGTGTCGCCGACTTTCGTATCTTCAACCTGTTTAACACCGGCGATGCAATAACCTACTTCGCCAACAGTGAGCTTGTTTTTTTTTATCCTGCGCAATTGCATATGTCCGGTTTCTGCTACCTCAAAGGTCTTGCCGGTGCTGAAAAATTTGATCTGAGAGCCGGTTTTAAGTTCACCCTCGAAAATACGAACATAGGCAATGGCGCCGCGATAGGAATCAAAAATGGAATCGAAAATAAGCGCCCGCAGCGGCTTGTCGGCAAGATCTTCAGGGGGCGGAATTCGTTCAACAACCGCTTCCAGAATTTCCTTAATCCCTTTGCCTGCTTTGGCGCTGGCGAGAATTATTTCTTCCGGTTCAATGCCGAGGATATCGACGACTTGCTTGGAAACAACTTCCACTTGAGCGCTTTGCAGATCCACTTTGTTAAGTACGGGAATAATGGTTAAATCATTCTCCATAGCGAGGTAGAGATTGCTGATCGTTTGTGCCTCAACCCCTTGCGAGGCATCGACGACAAGAATGGCACCTTCACAGGCTGCGATGCTGCGGGAAACTTCATAGGAGAAATCGACATGACCAGGTGTGTCGATGAGGTTTAGCGTGTACGTGTTTTTGTCGTTGGTTTTGTACTGCATGGTGACGGAGTGGGCTTTGATGGTAATGCCGCGCTCTCGTTCCAAATCCATATCGTCAAGCACCTGATCCACTGCAACATGTCCGAGTGTGCCGGTGTATTCCAGCATTCTATCTGCCAGAGTGGATTTGCCGTGGTCGATGTGCGCGATGATGCAAAAATTGCGTATTTTGTTTGTCTGCATTTTCTTTATTATACAAGCAAAAAGCCAGATCGAATGATCTGGCTTTAAAAATTGCGAATTTGTTATCCAAGACCGAAATGAATGTAGGTCTTTTTTTGAAATTAGTCAACAATAAAGTCTGCGTCCTGAGTCGGTATTTTGACCTGGAACAGCTTCTGCCGAAGAAATAAGCGCCTATAAGGAAACAAGCAATTTCTATCTTAGAAACAGAACCGGTCTGCTTTCTACCCGCTCTCCAGTGCTGAGGCGGTAGAAATAAACACCGGAGCTGACAAGTTGTCCCAGATTGTTTCGTCCGTTCCAGGCCTTCGAGTGGGTTCCGGCGGCCTGGCGAGAGTCGACCAGAGTTTGCACTTCCTGCCCAAGTGTATTAAATATTTTCAACGCGACCTGGCTCGCTTTGGACAGGTCGTAGGAAATAACCGTTCTTGGGTTAAAAGGGTTCGGGTAGGCCGGATACAAAGTGAAGGCTGAAATTTCCGATGAGGCTGAATTAACGCCGGCAACATTGAGTGCAGCAACTGCATCAATGATGCCCCAGCCGTAAAAATTGTCAGGTGCATCGGCACGGTCACCGCTGTTACGCAAAGCGTTAATAATATCTGAGTTACTCAAACCCGGATTGGCTTGCAGCAGTAAAGCTGATGCACCGGCAACCAGAGGACATGAAAAGGACGTGCCATTTAGCACTTGTAAATAGGCGTTTGTTTTGCCGGTACTAACAGTGGTCACAGCCATGCCCATGGCCATAACGTCTGGTTTGATCCGACCATCTGCTGCCGGGCCGACTGAACTGAATCCCGCACGCAGGCCGGTCGCATCAACAGCGCCCACGCACAAAACATTCGGCCCGTCCGAAGGGGCGCCAAGCGTGTTTTGGCCGGGTTGAGCAGAACCTGAGTTGCTTGCTGAATTTACAACCAGGATGCCCCGGCTGGCTGCAATCTCAGCGCCAATGGTGACGATGGTGGTTTTTCCATCCATGTCTTCCCATGTATAATCCGGGCCGTCCGAAAAATCATCACGATAACCCAGTGAACTGCTGATGATGTCAGCGCCTAAACTGTCCGCCCACTCAGCGGCAGCCACCCAGTTGTCTTCTTCAATGTGTTTTTCCGAGTCAGTATTTTCCGATTTGGCCAGGAGGAAGCTTGCGCCGTAAGCCGGGCCAACCAGGTTCCCTTCTGCGAACCCGGCCATGGTGCTTAAGGTCCAGGAACCGTGATCGCCCGTGCCCATCTGACCGGATTCATCGTCAACATTGCTGTCGTTGTTGACAAAGTCCCAGGTTGCGACAATATTAAGATGATCGAGCGCTTCATGCTCAAGTATGTTGAAACCGGCATCCATTACACAGATCAAAACACCGCTGCCGTTGTAGCCCATGTCATGCAATTCGGGCACTTTCATCATTTGATTTTGGGTCAAAGATGAGCCGTAGTCCAGCGCGTGCGGTATTAACGATGTTTTGGCGCGTGGTGGCAAAGTGGTTGTTGCAGAGGGTACCGGCCTGCGCCTGCCGGCTCGCACGATGTCTATTTTCATGACGCAATCCAGTTGTGACAAAGTATGCAATTCGGCAGTTGTGGCCTCAACTGAAACGGCATTCAACCAGCGAGATCGTTGTCGGATTTTGCTGACTTTTTCTGAAACCTGCCTGACATAACCCTGTTGCACCGGCAAGTCAAACGCATCAACAAGGTTGTTGCGTTTCTGATTGCGCATCCTGCGGTCACGGTTTTTTTTGGATAAATGCGCTTCGGTATCAGCCAGTTTTTCGGCCGGATCATTACCCTTGTCTTTAAAAAATACCCATGCCGTGATGGTAGAATTATCCAATGATTTGCTCATGGAGGCAATCATTCCCGGAGTCATTTTTTCTAGTGATTGTGAAAAAGTCGGCTGGGCCCCCAGCATACAGATGAAGAAAAGTGCCAGCAGTGAGTCGCTTTTGTGCGAGAGGAATTTACCCGTAAAAATGATAGTTTTCATTCAAACGCTCCTAAAAATTGAGTCTCCAAGAATTATCAATTGTTGAAATATACTAAAACTTGTTACAGCAATCAACTTGATTGTATTCCTGTGTGTGAAATCTCCAATTTCAAAAAGCAGAAATAAGATGGTTTGTCCTGGTCATTCTAACCTTTGCTCAGGCAAGGCAATTCAGCATTTTTGCGCTTTAAAGACTGTTTACAACGGGGTGTCTCAGTACATAAAAAGATATTTGCTGAATGCTTGCGTCTTGCCGGTTTGTGTTTTATATTTGTACTCCGCATTGCCCGGTTGTGGCTGGGTCATTTCAAGCATTTCGTTTATGAAAAGGGAAACAGAATGTCTTCTATAAAACCATCTGAATTTAGATATGATTCCATGCGCTACAACCGGTGTGGAAAAAGTGGGCTAAAACTACCGGCGATTTCGCTTGGCCTATGGCATAATTGGGGCGATGTCGATGATTTTGAGAATGGTAGAGCCATGCTTCATCGCGCTTTTGATCTTGGGATTACTCACTTTGACCTGGCGAACAATTATGGCCCCCCTTCTGGTTCGGCAGAAAGAAATTTTGGTCGCGTTTTATCGCGGGACCTGGCAGCGTATAGAGATGAGTTGGTAATTTCCACCAAGGCTGGCTGGGATATGTGGCCTGGACCGTATGGCAATTTTGGCTCAAGAAAGTATCTTGTCGCAAGCCTGAATCAAAGCCTTAAACGTATGGGGCTGGACTATGTCGATATTTTTTATCACCACCGTCCTGACCCTGAAACGCCTTTGGAGGAAACCATGGGCGCTCTCGACTACATCGTCCGCAGTGGCAAGGCGCTGTATGTGGGCATTTCACAATATAACCCGGAACAGACTCGGCAGGCGGCACAAATTCTTCGTGATTTGGGCACACCCTGTTTGCTCCATCAGCTAAATTATAACTTGCTCGACCGTTGGATCGAGGCGGAATTGTTCAAAACCATGGCACATGAAGGAATTGGGTGCATCGTGTTTTCACCGTTGGCACAAGGCCTTCTCTCCGACAAATACCTGAACGAAATTCCCACTGATTCTCGTGCGGCAAAAAAACATGGGTTTTTGCAGCGTTCCGACATCACGAAGGAAAAATTGGCAAGAGTCCGAAGCCTGAATGAGGTGGCGAACGAGCGCGGTCAATCGTTGGCGCAAATGGCCATTGCCTGGGTGCTGCGGAAATCAAATGTAACTTCTGCTTTGTTGGGCGCCAGCCGGGTTAGTCAAATTGAGGCGGTTGTGGCTGTTCTGGCTCAGCCGGAATTTACAAATGAGGAATTAAAGCTCATAGACGATATTTTGGCGGAAGGAAATTACGAATGATTTTTTTCTTTGTTATTGCATCAGGCATTATTGCCATTTCTCTTGCCTCTGTATTGATTAAACTCTGTACGGCGCCGGCCATGGTTATTGCTGTGTATCGACTTGGATTTGCCGCGCTTTTTTTCGTTGTTGTCGGCGTTTTGAAAAGGCGTAATGTCCTGGCGAAATTTAGCCGCAACGACCTGGTTTGGGCCGCCGTTTCGGGGGTGTGTCTTGCCCTGCATTTTGCGACCTGGATAAGTTCTTTAAAATATACCTCTGTGGCAACATCCGTAGTTTTTGTGGCAACGGCACCTGTTTTTGTTGGCATTGGTGCCATGTTTTTTCTAAAAGAAAAAATGGACAAGTGGTTGATTGCAGGGATTGTAAGCACCATCACCGGGTGCCTGATCGTCGGTTGGAGCGATTTTTCCAGCGATAGCGTGTCAACTCTTGGTAGTTTACTTGCATTGGCTGGTGCCGTTTCGGTTGCAGGCTACTTGCTGGTTGGCCGTAAGCTGAGAAAACGTTTTGACACCCTTTCGTACGTCACGGTTGTGTATAGTTTTGCTGCGCTCATTTTGTTGGTTTTTCTGCCCATTTTTGAGTTGCCGTTGTTCGGTTACGATAAGAATGTGTATTTTCTTATGTTGATGATCGCCTTCGTTCCACAGGTAATTGGGCATACCAGTTTTAATTGGGCCTTGCAGCATGTTTCTGCTACCACTGTATCTGTCATGGCGCTTGGGGAACCCATTGCGGCGCCAATTCTGGCATTTTTAATTTTGGGGGAAAAAATTACGGCAATTCAGTTGCTTGGTGGTATGTTAATCTTATCCGGCGTTGTTTTCGCTTTGCGCAGTGAGTTAAAAGCCGGTAGATAGGGCTGCCTTTCTTCTGAATCAGGATAATCCATTATGGAAATTGTTCTTCTCGGAACCGGGGCAGCAACACCGACTCTTCACCGCCGGCCAACTTCGACGGCTGTGATTTTGAACGGCGAAATCTCGTTGTTTGATTGTGGTGAAGGCACGCAGTTGCAACTTCTCAAAGCCAAGCTCAGACCAGGTAAACTCGCCCGAATATTCATTTCTCATCTTCATGGCGACCACTTCAATGGTCTCATCGGCCTGTTAACTTCGCTGCAACTCGGAGGGCGGGAAAAGGTTTTGCATCTGTATGGTCCGGAAGGCACGAAGGACTATTTGGCGTTCATGCAAAATCTCACAGGCTTTCGCTTTGATTATATCTTGGCAGTATCTGAATTCGATGGTGCGGCAGAAGAAATTATTTGGGAATTTGACGCCTGCACAGTAACAGCCAGGCCGTTGCAACATCGTATTTTCACGGCTGGATTCAGGTTTGAGGAAAAGCCCGGGCTGGGTAAGTTTGATTCAGAAAAAGCAGCCAAACTCGGTATTCCGCCAGGGCCTTTACGCAGCCATTTGCAAAATGGCAAGTCCATTGAGTTGCCGGATGGTAGACGCATTGAACCGGTAGAGGTGGTGGGTCCTCCCAGACCCGGCAAGAAGGTGGCAATTTGCCTGGATACGCAACCTTGCGAGAATGCAGTTAAGCTGGCTCGGGATGTCGATCTCCTGATTCATGAGGGAACATTCGAACATGCCCGTGTAAAATTGGCCGGGGAAACCGGACATTCTACTGTTGTGCAGGCTGCAGAAATAGCTAAAAATGCAGGCGTACAACGACTGATTATTACACATATTAGTGCTCGCTACCGCGAAGAAGAAGCGGTTGCCCTGGCCGAACAAGCCTGTGCGGTTTTCACCAGAGCAGTGATAGGCCGGGATTTAATGAGAATAGTTGTCTAATCTGCAGCAAACGCTAACGTGTTGCCCGGATAAGAATAAATATATAACTAAGGAACGGCTGGCGCGCCGCTCTACAACATGATCAAAAAACAGGGGGATGCCATGGACAGGTTTATCGAATTCGCGGAAGCAGTTTCTATGGAAGAGCTTAAAGAGGTGATTGATGCAAATGATCCCGGTGTTCTTATTTTACGCTTTTCTAAACTAACTGGAACAGTAAAGGTTCGTTTTCATGATTCAGTCAGCAAACGTGAAATAAAGAAAGCGTTTTTGCCGTATAAAGTCAAAAAAATCTACACGGATTTTCCTCTTGGTAAGGCGCCGGTCACTGCTTAGGATGCTTCCAGATTAACGCTTCTCATTGTACCTGGCCATTATCACGGGCCAAATAAATACAGCCCCTGTTTCCCTACCCTTCGTTTGCCTCTTTTGAAACCGATGAGGGTTTGTACTGGTAAAATCAGTTGCATTTTGTCGGTATTTTTAGTTTGTTGTTACAGTTGTTCCTATATTTATTGTTCTTGTAGAGTTGGTTATGAACAAAAAAATGCGGTCTCTCCTGAATGTGCTCACCTGCCTGCTTATGCAGAAAATTACGCGGGAAACCGGGTACTTTGCGCTTGGCTATGAAGGCAAAATGAAGTTCCAATCTTATGATGTATGGCAGGAGTTTCAAGAAAAGTACGGTCAGATATCATCCAACTAGCACTGCAGTGATCCGATTTTGAAACTCTGAGGAAAATAAATGGAAGATAGATTGATAAAGGTGGTGCGGTGTTCAAGGTGGAAGTTTTTTCGCTATTACGCCTTTTCCTGGTTGCTTATTCCCTTGATATTGGCTTACATTTTTCGCCGTTCCGTCAAATTTAGGATTTACTCCGACCGCATCGTCTTGGAAGAAGGGATCCTCTCGAAGGACTTAAAAGTCATCTTTATTTCTGACATCCGGACGATCGATGTCCGCCAGACGTTTTTGCAACGCATGCTGCGCATGGGCGATCTGTTAATTGCAACTTCTGGTACTTCCGGGTATGAAAACGAAGTTCAGGGCTTGCCCAATCCGGCGCGGATAAAAGATATAATAAGTGCTCAACGCAGTGGCGAAATCAGTGAACCCGAAGAGGCTTATGAATCTGTGGATGAGGATGAGGATGACGAATTCATAGACGATTATGATGATGAGTATGAATGATGTAGCGTCGTTGTTTCCTCTTTTATTTTATGCGAATAGTTTGGTGAAGAACGCTGCTAACCTGCTTTATTCATGAATTTTGCCACAGAGACACCGAGCATACTGAGAATGCAGAACTTACAATAACTGCTTTCATTAAAGATATTTTTTAAGAGCGAATGCGATTCTCAGCTTTTTTAAACCCTATCCTTCTGTTTTTTTGACTCAGTGCCTCTGTGGCTGATGTATAATTCAGGCTAAATGTTTCGCATCCAGCTCTCACGCAATTTTATCTGCTCCGGCGTTGCATCTGCATCAATTTCGAGGACATGACGTTTTATCTCCTCTTTGTTTATTTTCTCGCAAGTTAAGTTCAATGTTGCATTTGCACGCTCAACAGTCAGCTCATAGGGTATGCCTGCTTCGAGCTTCTTTAGTTGGGCAAAAAGCGGCCCAATGTTTTTTAGGTTCACTGTTTGACCATTAAAACCGACGATGGCGTCGCCTTCGAGCACGCCAAACTTTTTTGCTTCTTCGTCAACCCCTGCCACAATAAATTTTTCGTCTGCGCCGAGCACAATTTTGAAACCGGATGTCGCTTTGTCTTCGCCTGTGCGAATTTCAGGAAAGTGCTTTAAGCCTATTTTTGCATAATATTCAGAAACAGGGAGCGGGTTCGCTCTTTTCACGTAGTTGTCAAAAAAATGGGCGATTTCCGGATAGGTGATTTGGGTAAGGGCGTCGTAAAAACCGTTTTCAGAAAACGCTCTTGTTGGACCATAGATTCGGGAAAGTTGGTTTATAACTTCGCGCAGACCACGTTTCCCTTGTGACAGCTCAAGCAGGCGGATGTCCAGAAGTCCGGCAACGATGGCGCCACGCATATAAATGTTGGCATATTGTTGCTGTCCATCCGGAGAATAAGCTTGCAGGGCAAGTTCTTTCAGGCTCATCGATTTGTTAAAATGGTCATCTGTCTTGAGTTTGCCGGTCAGTCGGTTTAGATAGTTGTCCAACTGAATAAGGCCGCTGCGAAGCTGCATTATGTGCGCTGCCCACTCTGTCGCGCCCTCATAAAGCCAGAGGTGTTCAGATGGAACAGGTTCTACAAAGTTAAACTGCTCAATGATTTCGCTGTGAATGTTTAGTGGTGTAACCACATGAAAAAATTCGTGCGCCACCATGGCAGGAATCGATGTGTCCTTTTGCCGGTCAAAACTTTCTTCGCTTAAAATATAGTTTGAAGAATAAGAGTGTTCCCACGCACCGAATGTAACATCTTCGAAGTGAAAGAGAAATGTGTAACGGTCAACCGGTAGACCATTCATGAATTTTGCTGCCGATTGAAGGATTTCCTTAACACTATCGAGGATATCCGCAGACTTGACTTTGTCCGTTGCGGAGTAAGTGTAGATTTCTATTCGGCTTCCTTTGATTTTTAATTCGGCCTTTGACAGCCTGCCCAGGAGAATCGGTGAGTCTACAATATGATCGTAGTTGTCGGCGAAGTATGCACCGTTTTTATCATGTCGCAGAGCTGTGCCTGTTTCCCACGATTTTGGATAGATTAACTTGATAGACAGAGGGCGTGTCTGCATTCCGGTGGGGTAACCAAATACACAATGTCCCATCAGTTGCACATGGTCGTCTTCAATTGAGGAGCCGGCCATTGGATAAACGCGGTTAGAGTCAACCGGCGTATCCCAGGTTTCCGCGATGGAATAGCGAATTTCGTGAACCAGGGCCGGTTGTTCGATTTGCCACTGGTTGGTGGAAATTTGTTTTGTGATAAGCTCATTGCCTGATTTATCGAAGGCTGAAAAGCTGCGCACAAACCTGCCAATATCCATGACCTGATAGGTGCCGGGAGCAGTCGCTGCAAATTGGTAGATGGCATTTTTTTCGGTAAGGTCGTCTACGCGCAACGTGACTTTGAATAAATCGTCTGCACGCTCGTTTAGATTAATTTCGTAAATCAAGGGCTTGTTTCCACCTGAGTCAGCCTTACGAACTGATTTTGAGCAACCAGTGGGAATTAGGAACAAGAGCAAACAAAGGAAGAGAAATTTTTTCATAAAACACCTCCGGGTGAACTGTTTTGTGGAACCTACCGCAGAAAAAGAGAAACTGGATTTTGATTTGAAATAATTGGTACGGCGATTTTTTAATAAAGTTCTTATTGGGTTGACTAAGTCGAATCAAAATGCCTATATTTTGTTTTACTTCAGGAAGATTGGGTTAAAAAAAGGGAGTTACGTATGTTTGTATTGCAATTTATCAGCAAGTTTCTCAAAGTGCTGCGGTCCGGTGAATCTCCGGGCCTGATTGCGGGTGGCTTTACAATGGGCTTTCTAATCGGCCTTTCGCCCTTCTTGACATTGCAGAATGTCCTGATCCTGTTTATTGCGATTCTCACAAAAATCAATTTGGCTTCTCTGTTTTTTGCCATTTTTATATTCAGTTTTGTTGCGTTTGTTTTTGATCCGGTTTTTCACAATTTGGGTTACTATCTTCTCGCCCAGTTGGATTCCCTCTACCCAACCTGGACTACTATTTTCAACATGCCGGTTGCGCCGTTCACCCGCTTCAATAACACCGTGGTGATGGGTAGTCTGCTCTGCGGGTTACTGCTGGCTTTTCCGGTTTATCTGTTTTCGCGCTCAGGCATTGTTCGTTATCGAGAAAATTGGGCGCCAAAGTTTGAAAATTCAAAATTTGTGAAAGCAGTCAAAGGCAGTACTTTATTTAAATGGTATATTAGAGTTAGAGACCTGGAGTGGTAGGATATGCGAACTAAAGGGATAATTGGTTTACTCGTAGTTGTCGCTATCATAGGTGCGGTTTTCTATTTTCTCAGCGACAAGTTTATCGAGAATACGATTGAAGAGTTGGCTACGGACATGCTTGGCGCTCAGGTTGAAATTGATAACCTGGATTTTAGTCTTGCCGGATTGTCGATTTCCATGGATAGGTTGCAGGCCACAAACCCAAATGACACATGGAAAAATTTGTTTGAGACAGGGCGCCTCGCTTTTGATATGGAAGTAGCGCCGTTGGCTCGAAAAAAAATTAATATTAAGGAAGTGACTGTTGCCGACATCCGCCTTGGCACAAAGCGACAAACAGATGGCAAGCTTGAAAAGCCGAAGGCAGCGGAAGAACCCGGCTGGTTCGGCGATGCAACGGCCGGTCTGAAAAAACAAGTGGTTGAAGCACCGGTGTTGAATCTGGGTATTCTTAAAAAGAAAGTTAATGTAGATAGCCTTTTGAGCGCCTTTGATATTCAAACGCTCAGGAAAATAGATTCGGCCAGGAAAGATGCGGATGCCACTTTCAATAACTGGGACAAGACGCTCGCGGAATTTCGCCCGCAGGAAGATCTGGCTAAAATAGCAAAAGACATTGAGGCGCTTAAGGCTAAAAAAGTTTCAAATGCCTCGGATTTGTTATCTGCGGCTGAAAAGTCCAGGGGGATTATAGCAACGCTCAATGCTTTGAAAAAGGACGTAGCAGCAAAGAAAAAAGCCGCCACTTCTGATTTAAGGCGCGTTAGCACAATTTTTTCTGAAGTCGATAATTGGCTTGCCGATGATTTTAATTCAATCAAGGCAAAGGCAAATATCGGCGAATTTAGTGCGCAAAATATTGGGACAATGTTGTTCGGTGAGGTTGTTGTCAACCCTGTTTTGCAATGGCTGGGTTATATCAACATGGGGCGAAAATACATGCCGATTGCTCAGAAGTTCATGGCATCAGGAAAAGTGGAGAAGCCCCCGCGTTTTGCCGGCCAGAACATCAAATTTCCGCTTCTCAACAATCAGCCCGAATTTTTGCTTGAAAATATCCTCGTCAGCGCGGCAACAAACCAGGATGACACGAGTCATGTACTTTCGTTGAGCGGTGAAATGCACGGCATCACATCGCAGCCGAAAGTGTATGGTAGTCCATTGACTTTTGCCCTTAATGCCGACATGCCTGGTTCAAATTCATATAATGTGTCGGGTGAGCTGGATCACACCGGTGAAGAAGAGATTGACCGTTTTCGCGTCACGGCTACCGGCGTGCGGCTTGGAAATATTGCCTTGCCGGAAAAACCGTATCTGCCCAATCGCATTGCTGCAGATACCGGCAACATCACGGCAACTCTTGGTTTGGTTGGTGATAAGCTGGATGTCAAAATAGAGTTCAAGGCCAATCCGGTCAAGTTTGATTTTGCGGATGCCGGCCCTGACAATAGCTCCGTTTTCAAAATGACGCGCAGTGTTTTCGATTCGATAGATGAACTCACTTTTGTTGCAGGAATCTCTGGTTCAGCCAATAATTTGAGCCTGAAAATTAGTTCAAATATTGACGCAATTCTGGCTGAGCGCATCAAAGGTGTCGTGGGTGAATCAGCCCGCCTGGCTCGTTCAGAAATTCACAAAAAGCTGGTGCAACAGATAGCGCCCCGGAAGCAGGCGGCTTTGACTTTTGTTAGTAAAAACAAAGCGCGCATCACCGGTGAACTTGACAGGGTTGAGCAGAGCATCGATGAACAGTTGCAGGTAGTTAATACAAAGTTGAAAGAAGTTGAAGCCGAGATAAACAATAAAAAGGACCAGGGAGTCAAGGATGTGAAAGACAAACTAAAGGGACTTTTCAAAAAGAAGAAAAATTAATTAGCTTGCTTTGGGGAATATTTCTGAATATACTTTGGTACGTAAGGTGAGTTTCTCAGCTTAGGGTGCTCGATGTGCAGTATGTTGGGCAATAAGTACCCTTGCGGCAAGTCGAAGCAAGTTTCATTGCTGGAGAATGTTGCGCTTCGATGCACTCAGGATGAGGCATTGCAATAATTTTTGTACGAGCGTGTTAGGTTCTGATATAGCCTCTTTTTTTTAATCTCAACTCAGAGGAATTTATGATGACAAGAAGTTCGCTAGGTTTTCTGCTGGCTGGATTTTTTCTGCTACTACCAGGTGTGGTACAGTCCCAGTGGGCTGTGAGCCCGCACGTTGTGGTTTCGATTCCGAGACACGACTTTGCCAATGTTGGTAAGAATGGGGGTGGGTTTGGCGTGAAGGTTGAACGTTTCCGAGATCGGGGGCGAAATGGTTTTGGTGCCCGGGGAGATTTTGCGTTTCTCTCCTTTGGTCGAAAAACGAGCGTTGTTGTGGACTCATTTGGCTTTCCTATTCCCATAGAGTCCAGAAACGAAGGCTTCAGATTAACCTTTGGCCCGCAATATCGCCTGGGAGGCCGTAGTTTAAAGATTTTTGCTGCTGCAACCGGCGGCCTTTATTTTTACCGAACAAATATTACAGCGCAATTTTCGACCATTAGCGGCACTCAGTTTTTTCAGGATTCACAGGGAAATAATTGGGCGCTTGGCTGGAACATTGGGGGTGGTATCCAATACGATATTGGCTTGGGCCCCTGGCTGGATATTTCTTTTGAATATCAAACAATATACGACCTGCCGGCCAGTGTTGAGGAAGATGCCGAGGCTGATGTTGCCATTCCGGACATTAATGCAAACGAATTTACCATTAAATTCGGCGTCATTTTTTTCTTGAAGAAATAAACCAGTCTGTAAACCTGAATAATTCACAGCACTCTTGTCATTCAGGAGGAATCGTTTTAATTTACAGTAGTTTACCAAGCTAATAAGAGGCTTCCTGAGTGACAATCCGATGCATGACGTTTGACCATAAATTGTGAATTTATGAACTAATCAGGTAAAAAAGGCGTCGGTTTTTGAATTCAGCCGGTATAAAGCGCGCTGTGTTTGTTCAGGCGCTTGGGAGAGCATCTTTGCAATTTACTCAATTGTCATCCAGTTTTTGTAGCCAGTAGCCAACCAGTTTTTGTAGCCAGTAGCCAACTTCTTTTGCCTGTTTGGATGCACCTTGTTGTATTAAATGCCGTTGCCAGTTTCCCAGAATGGCTGCAAGGTGTTTGCCGTCATTTTCATTTAAAATATCAAGCTGTAAAATTTCTTCGATGATTTGTCCGGTCTGCGGCCAGTTTTTCGTTTGCCGGTTTTGTCTCAGCGTGTTGAAGAATGCGGTACGGGTGTTTATTGCCAGACCTTTGTTTTCCGGGTAGCGATAAACGCCATCGGCAAGGACTTCAAAGGCATCGTAAAATCGCTTTTCCTCGAAGCACTGTTTGCCCCACTTGTCATAAAGCCTCATTTCGAATTGAATATTTGAACGCGAGTCGCGATTGAAGTTTTGTGCAACTAAAACCAGGTCGTAGGCTTTTTTGTAGTCACGCTTCTCCATGGCAAAATAGGCTTGGTTGTATGCCAGTAAACCGAGAAGTTCGGTGTTGTCTATTAAACGGCCTTTGCTGTTTTCGTAGGCATACAGGCGATCCAGGCCAATACTGTAAACCTGATTCTCCGGATAAAATCCCGCAAGGTATTTTGAGTATCCGTCGAGGTTTCGCATAATGTCAAAACCCATCGGGTGTGTGTTTTCAACTGCGACCTGTTTCCCAAATTCAGAAAAAATGGTGTAAACATGCGTTGGTGTTTCAAAGGCCTGTGTTGTCATGCCAAGCTCTTCGCAAACAAGATTGTAAAGAATGGTCGCAGAAACACAGTTGTATTTTCTCTTATCGACAATGTCGATAAGCGTGGTAGATTCTTTCTCGTATTCGTCATAAAGTGTTGTTCGGATGTAATTGAATACTTTGCGAGCTGAGCTCAGGCGCTCGATAGTATCAAAGCGGAAATCCTTTATTGTTTTGACAAGATGTTCGTACCAGCTTACATAGTTGCTGAGTTCCTTCTCTGAGCGGACACCAGAGAGGATAAAAGCAGCTTCGATTGGCTTGAAGTCATCAAGCCTGTCATCGGAGATATCGACAAAAAGCTGCTGAGCAAGTTGATTGTGGTCTTGGCTGTATATTTTTCCAGGCGAAAGGCTCAACGCTACGAGCAAAAAAATCATGATGATTGAGTTGAACTTGAAGGCAAGCAGGCTGTTTCCGGTATTACTCCCAAATCTGAGCAACGATGAACTGGGTTGATTTCTTGTAACGTTTTTCAGAATCACTTGTAGCCTCGTTTTGTTATGGCAGCTTGGTTGAGCAATTTCATAAAAATACTACTATTGAAGTTAGCATAAAGTTTTATAAAAATGGGAAAAATCGTGTGAGACTTCATAAAATTGTGCTTGCAAGTTAGTGCGTTATAAATTATATTTCTTGTTTGCTGAATGGAGATTTCTATGCGAATAACCGGGGAGACTGTCCGTCTCATAGCTCGGGAAACGATTCTGGCTTTTGGGCCGATTAAAGGATTGTTAAAAAATAGCAAAAGAAGTGCTGCGGCGCTTGGTATCTATTAATAGTGCGGGAGGTTTAATCGCGAATGCGCAAAAATAACATGTTTAAGACGATCATCAGCATTCTTGTAGTAAGTTGGTCGGTGATCGTTTTGCTGCCAACATTTCAATTGAATCAGCAACAAAAGCGAGCTGAAAATTACTACACGGATATTGAAGGGAACACCAGCCTGACTCAGAACGACGTAAAAGCAGCGCTTTCTGCCGGCAATCTCGAACTTCAGGTTCGTGATAATCACGTGGAGGGTAAAGGCAAGACCGTTGATGAGGTTGTTGAGTCAGTGGACGGCCTTATTAAACTCGATGAAAAAATTGTGGAGAACGAACCCAAATCCATCAAACGCGGTCTGGATTTGCAGGGTGGTACTTACCTTGTTTATGAAGTAGATTTGCCTCAGCTTCTTCTCAACGTGGCCAAGGATGCCGATGTGAAACTTGATAATGCGTTGTTGATAATTCGCCAGCGAATTCAGGCAGAGGATATAGACTTTTTTGAAACGTTGCAGCTGGTTTTTGCTGAAGAGCAAATTCGCCTCAACCGTTATTTTGGTCGTCGGAGTGATTCCGATGATGAGATTGTCGATCAATTGAAGAAAGAAGGTGAAGATGCGGTAGAACGCACGTTGGAAGTTCTGAGAAATCGAATCGATCAGTTTGGTGTTTCTGAGCCTTCAATAACCAAACAGGGCTCGCAACGAATCGTTGTTGAGTTGGCGGGTATTCAGGATGTTGGGCGCGCCAAAAGCATTATCGGTACCACTGCGCTGCTCGAATTTCAAATGGAGTCAGATCCAGAGGTTGCGAGAGTTGTTCTAAACGAAGTTAACCGCGTCATGAAAAAGCAGATGGCCAAAGGAGATTCCCCGGTTTCCGACGCAGGCTCAGACTCTACTGCGGTGCAAGCCAGGCTTAGAAAAGATACCGAGATTAGCCTTAAAGATGTATTTGGTGAGTCTTCCATTCTTGAAGAGACCGATGGTTCGAATGCGGAAGGTTCTGCAGACTCAACCGTGTTGGTGGATCAGGATGTCTTCGAAGACCGTCCTTTTGATGCACTGCTCGCAAATCTTGGTGGTGACATTGCTGTGCCGACAAAGAATGTACGCACAGTTGAGAGGATTATAAATTCACCGGAAGTACAGTCCGCTCTGCCGCAAGAGGCGGAATTTTTGCTGTTCAATCGAGCATCAAGAATTGGCGAGCAGGAGTACTACCGTCTCTATCTTGTGAAAAAGGAGCCCGAGTTCACGGGTAGTCTTGTTTCAAATGCAACAGTGCAAATGGGTAGCCAGATGCAAGCCGGGAAAGCCGTTGTAAGCATGGAATTGACCGGCGAAGGCGCTAAAGTCTTTTCGCGTGTTACCGGCGCGAATGTTGGCAAACGAATGGCTATTGTTTTGGACGGTAAGATTGTCTCCATCCCGAATATCCAGGAGCGAATTCCTTCGGGGCGTGCGCAAATTACCGGAATGGCCAACATTGAAGAAGCCAAGGATTTGGCCATTGTGCTTCGCGCTGGTGCATTACCGGCACCAATTGAAGTGATCGAAGAACGAACTGTTGGACCCTCTTTGGGGCAAGATTCAATTACTCAGGGTACTAATTCAGTCCTCTTGGGACTGGCTCTGGTTGTCATTTTTATGGTTGTTTATTACCGGCTGTCAGGTTTGATTGCTAATTTCGCTCTATTCCTGAATCTCGTAATCATCATGGCAGTTCTTGCTGGATTTCATGCAACTTTGACTCTGCCGGGTGTGGCGGGCATCATACTGACAATCGGTATGGCTGTTGATGCCAACGTGCTTATTTTTGAAAGAATTCGCGAGGAGTTGCGCCTCGGAAAGACAGTCAGGGCGGCAATCGACGCGGGATACGGCCGTGCTTTTAAGACCATTTTGGATGCGAATGTCACTACGCTGCTTACAGCGCTTGTACTTTATCAATTCGGTACCGGGCCGATTCGTGGGTTTGCGTTGACTCTGTCCATAGGTATTTTGGCCAGTATGTTTACTGCCATTGTGATTACTAGAATTATTTTTGACTACTTCACCAATAAAATGACTGTCAAGAAGCTTAGCATATAATATCAGGAGAGCATTTTAATGCAATTTTTAACAAAGGCAAATTTTGATTTTATCGGCAAAAGAAAAGTCGCCCAGATTGTTTCGGCTGTGCTCATCGTAATCGGAATTGCTTCACTGATTGTCAAAGGTGGGCCTAATTACGGGATCGATTTTCTGGGTGGAACTTCTATTGCTTTGAGATTTGAGCAGGATATTTCGGTTGGCGCTGTTCGTGATGCTGTTGGCGCAAGTGGTGTGAAAGATGCCGAGATTAGGAGTTTTGGCGGTGAGAACGAAATATTGATTCGTATTCAACAGCAAGATGCCGGGGCGGAACTGTCAGGCTCGATTAAGAGCAGTCTCTCACAATCATTTCCAGACAACCCATTCACACTCCTGTCTGAGGATAAAGTTGGCCCGAAGGTCGGTGCTGAGTTGCGCGGCGCTGCCGTGTTTGCTGTGCTTGTAGCACTATTTTTCATTCTTCTCTATATTAGCTGGAGATTTGAATTTATTTTTGCCATTGGTGCTATTGTCGCCCTTTTTCACGATGTGGCCATTACATTGGGTGTTTTCTCTGTGCTGGATCTTGAGATAACTCTTGCCATCATTGCGGCCTTTCTCACAATTGTGGGGTACTCACTTAACGATACGATTGTGGTTTTCGACCGGATTCGTGAGAACCTCAAAGTCCTGCGCCGCGAGAAGTATCCCGCTATTATTAATACAAGCATCAATCAGTCCCTGGCACGTACGGTTGTTACATCGTTGACAACATTGGTCGTGGTCATTGTCCTGTTTCTGTTTGGCGGAGAAGTTATTCATAATTTTGCTTTTGCGCTCATTGTTGGCGTGTTGATTGGAACTTATAGTTCTATTTTCATCGCCAGTCCAATTCTGGTAGAGTGGGAACAACGACAAGCGGCCAAGTCGGGCGCACCTGCTGTCAAACGCGCCTAGCGTGGTTATTCCTTTTCAGTACTATTTTACAGGAGGGAAGGTACATGAAAATTGAGCAACAAGAGATTAACGGTGTTGTCATCCTTGCGCTTTCCGGCAAGGTCATGGGCGGGCCGGATGCGTCGTTACTCAACGAGAAACTGCATGAATTGATTGCGTTGGGGAAAACCAAAGTCGTTGCAGACCTCGGAAAGGTCGATTGGATGAACAGTTCTGGTCTCGGGATTCTCATCGGCGGTCTTACCACGATGCGCAATACGGGTGGTGATTTGAAGCTGGCAAACATCACCGACAGGATTCAAAGCCTGCTGATGATTACGAAATTGCTAACTGTGTTTGAAACTTTTCCGACCATTGATGAAGCGGCACAGAGTTTTAGTTAACGTCTATTAAAAAACGTTGTAAGTTGTATGACTCCGGCTTGCTTTACGTCGGAGTTTTTTATGTAACCCAAGCGGGAAAAAATCATGTCTGTAAAGGTCATTGTCGGCGCACAGTGGGGTGATGAGGGAAAAGGGAAAATGATCGACCTGATGAGTGAAAAGGTTGATATTGTCGCCCGATATCAAGGCGGTGCCAATGCGGGGCACACAGTCGTCATTAAAGGTAAGAAATACATCCTGCACCTCATACCCTCCGGCATATTACACTCCGATGCGATCTGCGTTATCGGCAATGGTGTTGTCATTGACCCGGTTGCTTTATTCGATGAAATTGCTCTGCTTGAAAAGCAGGGCATTAAAATACAAGGAAGGTTGTTTATTAGCCATCGTGCTCATCTGATTATGCCGTACCATAAAATGCTTGATGTTGCCAAAGAGTCGAAAGAGGCTGGAAACAAGATTGGCACTACCGGGCGCGGCATCGGCCCGGCTTACGTTGACAAGGTAAACCGCTGCGGTATTCGTATTGTTGATTTGCTCGATCGGCCTACTTTTGAGTCTAAGCTACGCAAGAACATCGCAGAGAAGAACGAGATTCTCAAGAAAATATATAAAGCGGATGAGATGGATGTAGAACAGGTCGTTAGCGAATATGTTGAGTTTGATAAAAAAATTGCTCCTTACAGCAAAGATATCTCCGTGCTGATAAATGATGCTGTCAAAGCAGGAAAAGAGATTCTGCTCGAAGGCGCGCAAGGAACACTTCTGGATGTTGATTTCGGTACATACCCATTTGTGACTTCTTCTTCCCCAACGAGCGGTGGCGCTTGTTCCGGTATCGGCATCGGGCCAACGTGCGTTGATGAAGTGCTTGGCGTTATTAAAGCTTATACAACACGTGTGGGCATGGGCCCTTTTCCAACGGAAATAGGTGATGACGAAGGCAATGTGGATTTGCGTGCTTTGGGAGATGAATTTGGCGCAACAACGGGCCGACCGCGTCGTTGCGGCTGGTTTGATGCGGTGATAGCTAATTTTTCCGTTCGGGTAAATGGACTCAGTGCATTTGCATTGACCAAGCTTGATGTGCTCGATACTCTGGAAGAAATCAAGGTCTGTGTGGCTTACCGTTACGAGGGAAAAGATCTCACTTCCTTCCCCTGTGAGCTTCGAATTCTGGAAAACTGCAAGCCGGTTTATGAAACCTTTCCAGGCTGGCAACAACCAACAAGCGAGATTCGTCAATTCTCTGATTTGCCTGCAAATGCTCAAAACTATATAAAGGCTATCGAGAATTTGACCAACACAAAGGTGGCGATCGTTTCAGTTGGTTCAGGAAGAGAGCAGACGATTTTGGTGTAATCCCGACTGGGTTTGGGCCTGTAAAACCGTCAGGCATTAAAAGGGATTAACCCAATACTTTTTTGGGTAAGGCCCGGTGTGGCATTAATTCCGTTTCAATTACCGAAAAATACATTCCACGAAAGATAGTTTCGGAGTTTGGTCTTCCGATTTATTTCTCCTGCCGCGAGGATGTCAAACACGGAACGACATTTTTTTACAAAGCTACAAACCTGAAAATTACCGCCGTGTCTCCACAATCAACGAGCACACTATTGCTATGCCTTTTTATTTTTATAGGATTGTACTTAGCCAGAAAGCTTTATCTTATCTTTTAACAAACAGCCCGAATGAAAAGGCCGGTGCTGATAGTGTGTTTTCGGCCAGGATCGCACTGTCCACGCCTAACGAAATACCGAGTTTGTCGTTCATCGCGTAAACCAACTCCGGCCCATACGCAAGATAACTCTGATTGTTGGCAAATAATCCGCCCATACCTCCCAGTACCGAATCGTTGCCATTCTTGAGTGATTGCACACCTGTTGCGCGTAAGATAAAGGTTAGCTTTTGCTTAAAAGTATAGCCAATCTCAAACCCATATCTGAATTCATCGGAGTAGCCCTTCAAGCGATTGTTATAGCCTGCTTCTGTGGTAAAATACACTGAAGTTGGGTAGAAGGAATGGCCAATCTGAAGTGAGACAGACTGATTGAACTCGCCATCGCTGGTAAGTAGACCGTTGGTTTGCTGATCGTCGCCTACAGGCAAGCCAAACATGAGCCCGAGGCTCAGCGCTGTCGCTCCCTTCCGGCCCAGGCCAATTCGAAGTCCGACGTCGGCATCGGCAATGCCTGAGTTCGAATCACCTTCGAAATAGGAAAAGCCACTCTCTTTGCCAATCTGGCGATTCAACGTAATCCGTTTGAAAAACGGGACATAGGCCACCAAAGTGATCCTATTCGTAAGGCCATGTTCTCCGTAAAAGCTCAACGTGTAATCTCCGAGCGTCGGAATGCTGATTTTGTTGCCGTTGGGTTCATAAAACTCATTTGCGCGAACAGAACGAAATCCGATCTTGTAAAAACCCTGGCCTTTCTTCTGTGTCCAGCCACCGGCAAGCAGCAACGTTGGTAGCGCGATCACGATTAGAAGCACGGCGATGATACTGCTCTTTTCTCGCATTTTAATCCTCCGAATTTATTTCAACTCTGCATAGCCGAATGTCACGTTGAACGGCTTGCAATGGATAATCACCCAGGAATAGGCGTCCAAATCAATATTCCCTTGAATTGTATAATGTTGCTGGCCTTGCGTGCTCTTCAGTTTCTCAACTTCGAGACTGTTTGATCCTACGGAATTCGTAGTGGAGAGGTAGACATAAAGGCCAGGACCGCTGCTAGAGACAAAGTTGTCGCCGAATTGTAGCAATAAATTGTTGTTATCTTCCTTTTCCATTGTGACGCCACCGCGCACGGTATACGAGCTGCCGGGTCGAGGTACGAACTGGCCGGACTTTAATTGCCCGAGCACTTCGAATATCGCCGGACGACTATCGATACTGTCCACAGTTGCGATTATTTCGGCAATACCAGGCTTGAGCGCGGTTGCAAGGCCGTTTGTATCTACACTGACCGTTTCCGGATTGCCACTTCTCCACGCCACTTCTTTGCCCGCAATCGTCTCGCCATTCAAGTTTAATACCATCGCTGAAAACTGTATTGTTTGACCGGGACTCCCTTTGGCGGAATCAGGAGCTACAATAACGGTTCCCACCTGATTGGGGTCGTTTAAGATGGAGAGCAAGGCTGGTTCGCTGACAATATTGTTTGCTCTTGCCAGTATCTGTGCCTGGCCCGGCATAATGCCGGTTGCACGGCCTTCGGCATCAATGACCGCAATGTCTGAATTCAAGCTTGTCCATTGGAAGACTGTAGATTGTACTTCCTGGCCCAAACTGTCATAATACGTCGCAGTAAAATGGATGTTTTCCCCTTTGAGAATTGCACTGTTTCCCGGCTCTGTCTCAATCTTCGGTTCAAAAAGTTGAACCGGATCAAGAATGAAGTCTGTGCCGACGCAACTTGAGGTGAACATTGTGAGCAGTAGAGCTGCTGTCAATTTCTTTATAAACATATCGTTTCCTCCCCACGATTTTCTTTTCTACGACTTAATACGTCAGTCTATGAATGCTGGCCTTCGACATATTAGGAAACAAATCTCACAAATCTATCACGATTTGTTAAAATAATAATTGATTTTTCATTTTAGCTATCCAGGTAAGGACGCAAAGCAGGCATGCGCTTTTTGTATCGGCTGAATTTAATTGGGTACGTCCGGCATGGGCATGAACCCCGTGGGATAACTTATATAAAAGGGTGTAGCAGTGCACGCGGGTAACAAATTTTGCGCGAACGTAGGGTTGCAAGTCTTCGTTGTCTCTCTCTGAAACGAAAGCTCAACCGGGAACAGAAATTTCAGGCTAAATACGATGTGCGTCTATACAGTTTTTGTATTAGATATTTCATTACTCCTTGGCTGCAAAAAATGATAGTTATCGATATTTGAGACAAGGAGTGCCATTGGTTCTACGCTATTAATTACCATGATTGGCGCTCACATTTTAACGTTGGCGCCAAGGGCGAGGCCAACGGGTCCGGTTAAGTAACTTTGTTAGCGCGGCCCAAAGATTTAACCCACGCCCATGGTTAGTAAACGATTTAGAATAATAGCGGACAATAACAATAGGGCAAACGATTTCATGATTTTGTCTTCAAATTCAGGTCGTGTTGGTTGTGGGTTAGAATTTTTTAAAATAGAACCAAAAGAACTCATTATAACATAGGAACTGGTTGCAGGATAAATAACACTAAGAAATGCCACGACGGGAAAAGCCAAAAGCGTATTCAAAATACTACCAATCAAAATTGGGAAAAACATTATATGATATACATATTTTGTTCTCTGTTTCAACTCGGGTTCCGCAGGAATAAAGGTGGAAAAGTTTTTGCCGATTTTGAAAATGATCAAAATAAGTAACACAAATCCAACAACAGCAGTCACAATTCTGACAGAATAATCTATGTTCAGCAATTCGGCAACTTTACCAGTATCTCCGACTGTTGAAAGTGGCGTCATGACCAAGTAGCCAAAAAAATTGACGAACCCTAGTAAACTAAGCCAAAGGTAGAATAAATAACTTGCTGTATTTTTCCGTTTCTTGGATACAATAAACCCCAAAACAATACCTTGAAGGAGACTGCTAACCGGTCCAGCCAATGCAGAAATAATTTTCGCGTGGATGCTTATTTGTTGCTCCGGAGTCTGAACGTGGTTGTGAAATAGGATTGGATTTGCACCAAAAACAAAATATGAAATATAGTGCCCAAATTCATGAATAAAGGTGGTAAAAATAAAAGCGGACACGAAAGCCATTGTTGAGTTTATCAAAACATATTTTAAAGATTTGCTCATCGCACCCTCATTTCTTTGTGATTTTAATATGAGAAATTTATTTTTGGAAGATTTCTGTTTTTTAGAGAACCGAACTAACGAATCAAGAGCATTTTCTTTCTACCAAAAACCTTCCCATTTACACGTAACTCATAAAGATACAGGCCGCTGGAAACCTGGAACCCATGTTTGTCGCGTCCATTCCAGTGCATTTTATGGTTTCCAGACATCTGCCATTCATTCACCAAAGTGTAAACCTTTTGGCCGAGCAAATTGTAAATGACCAATTTAACACGACCGGACTGAGGCAACTGATATTCAATCTTGGTTTCCGGATTAAATGGATTGGGATAATTTTGAAAAAGCCGGAGCGTCCGGGGTACATTTGAATCAGAGTCTTTGCTTTCTACTGAAACCGGGTTGGCGGTGAAAAACGACAAAATGGTGTTCCAATAGGTATTCTCCCATTTTTCATAATCAAAGTTCATAAAGTCGGGATCGTTGTCAGGACGATAACTCCACAGCGCAAAATGCCAGCCGTTGACAACAGCGATGCTGTGCAAGTCTTTTAAAAATTGAGCCCCGCCATTTTGAGGAAACTGCATCCCGAATTCGCCCATGAAGATGGGCGCGTTGTGTGCCTCCTGAAAAGCTTTGACTCTTGCAAACACCACATCTGCATAAAACGCCTTGTTGTACAAAACATCATCGTCCTTTGTGACGTTGTAATATAAACCCGGGTAGGTCTGGCTATTCATAATTTCACTATGAGTGTAGTCGAAAGGGTCATAGGTGTGAAAATCGTAAACTACCAGCGGATCCTCCTGCTTTTCCAATAGTCCCCAGAACTCAGGATTTGAATGAAAGGCCGACTGTACGATGAGCGGGATTTCCGGGTCTGAGGTGCGGACCGAGTCGATGCACATTTTATAAAGTGCATTGACATCGATGCCGTTGGCTTGCATGGCGCTGTCGAGGTCGGCAGGTGTATCAAATTCAACCAGAAACGGGTTTGGTTCAACAATCATATTCAGGCCAACGAACAGAGTATCTGTCTGGGATTGATACCTTTGGACGATATCTTTCAACATGCTGGCGTATAATTTCTGCTCTTGCGGATTTGTCCAGATGGTGGAAAGAGGCATGCCATCTTCACCATCGGAACTAACATCCTGTCGGCCAGGCCCGACTCTCACGGCAATGGTATAGTAAAGGTTGACCTGCCGGCAGTAACTTACCATTGAATCCAGCGAGGCCGTGCCCTCTTCATCCGCCTCGTATGGCGGGTCTGGAAAGACGATTCCCTGGGAAACATTGATTTGCGCAAGATTTGCACCTGTGGCCTTTAAATCCAACATATCTTGCAAACTTCTGAAACAATCGCTTTCTGAGCACCAAAAAGTGACATCAAATCCTCTAAAAAAGCTGGGTTGCAACCATTTTTCAAACTTAGTGGAACCAACTGTGGCAGCAGATTCTGCCAGGGAGACTTGAGCAAACGCGCCATTACCAAAGGTGCCGTTACCCTGTGCATAGGTCGGCGCTACATCCAATTCGTTATCTGCACAGGTAAACGAAAAATGCTGAGTTTGGGCCTGTACCGTGGCTGACAAAACTATCAGGAGCACGACTTTTATTATGGATTGCAATTTCATGGCTTCTCCTAAATTAGGATAATTGGCAATGCCGCAGTCCGTGCCTCGATTTTTTCTTCATGCAATAATCCTGGGGCGCGATGCCTCGCGACGTTTTTTTTGCCTCTTGTAGAATTTGTCGCCATGCCATTGTGCCGGGTTGTTTTGAATATATCGTGCGATGCGTTGGTGCGATTTAGCGTCCCGTACGATATGGTCGTGAAAACGCGGGTGCCAGGCAAAACCCGCATGGATTTGCCTGGCATGTTTGGTTACCGCTGATTTAAAACCACGAATGATGGATGCCAGATTTTTTGATTGGGGTGCAAATGAATTGTTGTATATGGTTGAGGTCGTCGTTCCGGTGGTAGTGGAGACGCGCTGCATCGTGTATTTACTGTATTGCGGATAAGATAAGGAATGTCTCATTTTAATATTGAGATTGTGAAAAACAACTAATAATACAATAGTAACATTTCCCACCCAAAGCAACAAGAAATTCCGTGCCGCCAATGCCAGGCTAATTAACCAGATTCGGCAAGTCCTGTGTTATCACCACGATACTTCCCGTATTAAAATATCACCCAGCCCCCATGGTTTTCATCAGAATGCCGTGTGAGATGCTCTGCGTCGGAGCGTCCGAGACTGCGTTTCCAGGCAGAGTGGAGGCGAGGGAGCATGTCTTATTCCTGCGTGACAGAACAGACTGAACAATAGCCCCTCAATAATCGCACGATCAAAACAGCGCGGTATAAAATGCCTTTGCAACTGTATCCATTCCCAAGAAAAATGTTGGTGATCTGCGGTTAGATAAGCGCTAATCCGGTAAAAATATTCGATATCTGAGGCCACATCAGCAGCATTTTGTCGCAAACAGTTGTCAAACATAGAGAATTAAGGAGTCTTTGAACTAAGCTACTTGATGTTTGTTTGCGGGCAAGCGCTATGTCAGCAAAATTACTTGTTAAGGGTTAAATGCAAGATGAAAGTGCACCCCCTTTGCTTCATTTTTCTTTCGATGATTTATTGATCAAGAAGTCAGATGTTAAGAGCGTTTCGAGTTTATCATTCTGTTCCTTATTAATGCACAAATTTCTTGCTAATCCTTGCAGGAATGGCTACTTTTTGCAATTCATTTATTATCGTTGCGGAATACCGGAAACAGACCTTTTCTCTTACATAGAAACCAACCGGAGGGACCATGAAGCTATACGACTTATCTCAGCCGTTAAATCAGGATGCACCATTCTGGCCTTATTATCCACCTTTTGAAGTCAAATATATTAAACGTAAGGCCGAGCACGGTGTCAATGCCCAGTATATCCAGACATCCAACCACATGGGCACGCACCTTGATGCGCCGCGTCATTTTGTTACCGGCGGTATGACCATTGATGAGATTCCGATGGAGTGGCTGTATGGCACGGGCGTCATCGTCGATTTGACCGACGAGATGGATGAGCTGGCCGTTTACACTCCGAAGATGATTGAAGATCGTGTGGAAGTTCGTGAAGGCGATATTTTGCTGCTGCATACCGGCTGGCACCGATATGCCCAGTTTGGCTCTGAACCGGACGAGGAGAAGTACATTCACATGCATCCCGGGGCACACCCGGATATGGTGCAATGGCTGCTCGATAAAAAAATTCACATCTGGGGTGTGGATGAAATTTCAACCGACCATCCGATGAATCTGCCCATTGGCCGCTTTCTGGGCAAAGGCATGCACGGCCATTGTGACAAGGTTGCAGCCAAGGCTGTGGCGAAGTTCGGCGAGCAAGGCATGAAAGATATTTTCCCGGACGATGCCTACCAACTGACCCACAATGCGTTGTTTCCACACCACTGCATGCACGTGGAGAATCTTGGTGGTGATATTGACGCACCCGAGTTGCAGAACAAGCGCCTCAACCTGGGCATTTTCCCCTGGAAGTTCAAAGGTGGTGAGGCGGCTTTTTGCCGGGCTGTGGCTTTTGTCGAAGATTGATTATTTGCATGTGCTTTTTCGAGTTTCGCGAATAAAGTTTAATTCTTCCGGCTTGTCCGGGTTAAGGTGTGCTAGTTGCTGGAGGGGAAAATTATGAAATCGAACCCCGGGCCGTTAGCGGGTATAAGGGTACTCGACCACACAACGGCACTGGCGGGTCCCTACTGTGCTCAAATTCTTGGTGATCTGGGTGCAGATGTAATCAAAGTGGAGCGTCCGGACGGCGGTGACATGTCGCGCGGATGGGGGCCACCTTTTATTGGTAAAGAGAGCGCCTATTTTCTTGGCACCAATCGCAACAAGCGTGGTATGACGCTTAATCTTGCCACTGAGGCAGGCAAAGTTATCTTTACGCGTCTGCTAAAGCAGGTCGATGTCCTTGTGCATAATGTTCCCAGGGAGTCTAGTCGCAAGAAACTCTTGCTTGATGCTGAGAGTTGCTCGGTTTTAAATCCACAGTTGGTTTGGGCCGGCATTTCCGGCTTTGGAAACAGTGGTCCTCTGGCGGAAAGCGCGGGATATGATATTCTCGCCCAGGCAATGAGCGGTACGATGCATGTTACCGGAGAAGCAGACGATCCACCAATACGTTTTCCCACACCGCTTGCTGATTTGACTGCCGGCATTTACACCGCATTGGCCATTGTTTCGGCGCTTTTTGCCCGTGAAAAAACCGGCAAGGGGCAAGCCATCGATACGGCCCTGCTCGACTCTCAAGTGGCCTGGCTATCAAATTTGGCGAGCAATTATCTCGTGGCCGGGCAGGCGCCAAAAAAGCTGGGCAATGCCCACCCTTCCATTGTGCCTTATCAGCCCTTTCCCACCAGTGACGATTGGATAATTGTGGCTGTGGGCAGTGAGCGGCTGTGGAAGAATTTTGTGGAAGTTATGAATTTGCCGGAATTAAAAGAGAGTGATAAATTTGCCAGCAATGCCGACCGTCTGGCAAATCGCCATGAACTTGTTTCTTTGCTGGCGGAACGATTTCGCGAAAAAGGCTCCAAAGAGTGGTTGAAGAAGCTTGATTCAGTAGGGATACCTTCCAGTCCGATTTTAACTTTGGTGGACAGCCTGAACCATGAGCACTTGCTGGCACGCGGTATGGTGATAGAACTTGAGCATCCGACGATTGGTTTATACAAAGCGTTAGGCAGTCCGCTTAATCTCAGCGGCACGCCTGTTACTTACCGGCGGCCTGCCCCGATGCTCGGGGAGCACAATCAGGAAATTCTGCAAGAGTTGGGTTTTAGTGCCCGAGAGATTGAGACATTTCAGAGTCTTGGCACGATTTAGATTTGGCCGTATTTATATCTTTGAAACTGGAAGTGCACATGTCGCAAATTTATTAGATTTATTTTGGTGATTACTTAGTCTGGAAGGAGAACAACTTATGGTAACAATCGCTTCACTTTGGCTGGCGATTCTGCTTTCGTCAGTGGCTGTATGGTTTTGCAGTTTTTTGGTTTGGGCTGTCTTTCCACATCACAAGTCCGACTTCAAGCCGTTGCCGGATGAAGATGCCGCCCGCAAAGCCCTTCTACCGCAGGATTTGGCACCAGGTCAATATAATATTCCACATTTGCCTTCGCGCAATGACTTTAAAAAGCCGGAATACATAAAAAAATTCGCAGAAGGCCCAAATGGCTTTTTGACTATCTTGCCCAAAGGCATGCCGGCCATGGGCAAACCCCTTATGCTTTCATTTGTTTACAATTTGGCTGTGGGCGTGGTTATCGCCTATTTGGCCAGCCGCACACTGACAACAAGTGCCGAGTATTTATCAGTGTTTCGCATTGTCGGTACTACGGCATGGCTGGCTTACGGTGCAGGCACAGTGTATGAAGCCGCCTGGTTTGGCCGTCCATGGGCTGCAATCGCCAAGCAACTCATCGATGCCTTATTTTACGCGGTGGTGACCGCTGGTTTTTTTGGTTGGCTCTGGCCGGCGTAAACGAAACTCTGATTATCCAACGAAGAAAAGATATTTTATTTTAGGCGATGCACGTCAATAATTTAACTTACCTTAGCGCAACAAAACTTCGGGCCCAACTAGGGCGTGGGGAGCTAAAACCCACTGAGCTCATCGAAGCCACACTGGCGCAAATCGAAAAGCACAACCCGCAAATCAACGCGGTTGTGACGGTTAACGAGCGTGCACTTGATGCGGCCAAACATCTCGAGAAACGACGTGCAAGTGATGAAAACGCCGGTTTGCTCTTCGGTCTGCCGGTCGGTATTAAAGACGTGACGCCGGTAGCCGGGCTCCGTACAACCTTTGGCTCCCCCATGTTTGCAGATCATGTGCCGCATGCGGATGCTCTGATAGTCCGGCGGTTGCGGCAGGCAGGCGCCATCATCATCGGCAAAACCAATACACCGGAATTTGCTGCCGGTGGAACCACATGGAACGACGTTTTTGGTGTCACGCGAAATCCCTGGAATGCCAGGCTGACTCCCGGTGGCTCAACTGGCGGCGGTGCTGCCGGTTTGGCAACAGGCATGATGGCTCTTGCAGAAGGCACAGATCTGGGTGGCTCTCTCAGAATTCCAGCGTCTTTTTGCGGACTCGTTGGTTTGCGGCCTTCAGCCGGTTTGGTGCCAACATTTCCTTCGCCATTCTTGTGGGATGTATTCAGTGTGAGCGGCCCCATGGCACGCACGGCCGAGGATGTGGCGTTGATGTTACAGGTCATTGCCGGGCCCGGCAATGAATCACCAATCCACCAGCCTGTTCGCGGTCGTGACTTTGTGCAGGCAGTGAAGAATGCCAATATAAAAGGACTGAAAGTCGCCTATTGTAGAGATATTGCCGGTATTGGCATTGACGAAAATATTGAGCGCGTCTGTCGTGACAGTGCGTTTGAAATGGTGCAAGCCGGCGCCGAATTGGAAGAGATTAACCTCAACCTGGAATTTATGCGCAAACCGTTTCTTGCATTTCGCGGCTACTGGTTTGTTGCACACCTGCACGATTACCTCCACAGGGTTGATGATTTTGGCGTCAATGTTCGGAATAATATTCTCCACGGCTTGAAAGTGACACCGGAGGATTTGGGGCAGGCAGAAAAAGCCCGCACCAGGCTTTGGCACATCTTCCAGGATCTTTTCAAAAAATACGACCTGCTGCTTACGCCTTGTATGGCTGTTCCACCGTTTCCGGTGGAACAAAACTACCCGGAAACCATTGCCGGCAAGAAGATGGACACGTACATCGACTGGCTGGCACCAACGTTTGTGCTCAGCATGACAACCTTGCCGGTGGCCTGTGCCCCGGCCGGCCTTGATGCCAACGGCCTGCCGGTGGGCATGCAGATTGTGGGGCCGCAACTTGGAGAGGAAGCGGTGCTTGCGTTCGCAAAAGTGTTGCAGCAGGCAAGTGATATTGGTTTACCGCAACCAGAGTGAGGATGTTCACAACTGGCACCGGACGTTTTGGTAAATTGGCTGCTCGATTTTTTTCGTGACTTATGTTGTCAGTATGGCTTATCTTTCATATTTTTTCTGTGCAATCCGTGCGTTTTATTTACCTTTCACGAATATTTTTCACATAATTGAGTCGATGAATCATGTTTTCTGATCACCCCGATGCAAAACGTGGATTCACTCTCCGGGCTGCGCTTGTTGCAATTGGTGTTTCCTTGTTTCTTCTTACAAGTTCCACTTATATTGCGTTAAAATTTGGCCTGCTTCCATGGCCCATTATTTTTTCGGTTATTGTATCCGGCGGCCTGCTCAAACTTGTTAACCGCGGTAAGTCCGTTAGCATTCATGAAATCAATTGCGCCCAGGCTGGCTCCAGCATCGGTGGGCTAATAGCCGGCGGTATCGCGTTTACAGTCCCGGGAATTCTCTACTTGAACCAGGCTCGTAACACCGAACTTGCATGGCCGAATCCGTGGTTTCTCGCATTTCTGACTGTGACTGCCGGTTTGCTGGGCTTGCTGTTGTCGGTTCCCCTCAAGTACCGTTTTGTAGATGAGGAACAGTTGCCGTATCCTGCAGGCACAGCCGGGGCCGAGCTCTTGCGTGCGGGTAAAGCAGGTGGAAAACAGCTCGCAATGATAGTTTCTGTGGCCGCTGCGGCCGGTGCATTTGCTCTGTTGCGCGATGTCTATTTCCCCGGCGGTTACGTGTTGAGCAGCCTGGTCGCCTCTGGTATTGCCATTTCTTTTCTGCCTTATCCGCTCATGGTCGGTGGAGGATTTATTTTGGGTCCGCGAGCAGGTTTTTCCTGGTTTGGTGGTGCCGTTCTTGGATGGATTGTTCTGGCGCCTTTGCTTGTAAAAAGTGGCATAACGCCTGAAAGTCCGGTTCCATTGTTGCAAAATCTCGGTATGGGCATGGTTCTTGGTTCCGGCACCGGCTTTTTTTTACTATATATTGCTCCCAGGGTCAAGAGTATTTTCGAGCCCCTGTTCAGCTTCAAGGCCGCAGGCGCCAAGTGGTTGTGGCTGTTGACCCTGTTCTGTTTAGGAGCCCTTGTTTTGTCTGATGTTCCGCCACTTGCAGCTTTGTTAACATTGGCCGGCGTCTGGGTTACTGTTGCCATTGCGGCCAGGATGACAGGTGAAACGAATATTGATCCGCTTGAGCAGTTTGGCATTTTTGTCGGCCTGATTGTGGCCGCTGTTTTTGCCGCACTGGGCCTTGATTTAAGCCTGTCTGCTTTGTTTATGCTTATCACATTCGTGAGTGTTGCCTGTGCTATTGCCGGCGATGCCGGGCATGATTTTAAGTCCGCAACTATCCTGGGTACGCGTTTCAGTGACATCGTCAAAGTGGATTTGATTGCAGTGGTCGCCGCCGGACTTGCAGCACCATTCGTCATTGAGCTGGTGCGTGTGGGTTTTCACGACATGTTGTTTACAGCAGAAATGCCGGCCCCTCAGGCGCAAATGGTTGCCGGTAGTATTTGGGGATTTCAACATCCTCAAGCGTTTTACACCGGTTTTGCAGGCGCATTTCTTTTGGAAATATCCAACCGTTTTTCGCCGGTGAAATGGCGCAACAAATTGCTTTTGATGCCCATGGGAATAGGTCTTTTTCTCGGCCCGGGTCTGGCTATTCCTTTGGCGCTTGGTGCGGCACTTCGTGTGTTTGTGGACGAAAAACACAAAAGTCACTATCAACTTGGGGTGTTGCTTGCAGCGGGCGTAATGGGAGGCGAAGGCTTTTCCGGTTTCAGCGCAGGGGCACTAACGGTTTTTGGCATCGATCATCGAGTTGGGTCTCTGTATTTGGGCGCTTTTTTCACACTAATATTTTTTGTCGGGCTGTTTAAACTGTTCCGTCTGCCGGCAAATAATCAATTCGAAACATAAGGAGCTTGCCTATTTCTTGCCACATCCAGTTTGTCACTGCTCTCGAAAAAACCAAAATATTGGTTAAACTAAGCCCGGATGATGTCTGTGTTGCAGCAGACGGTATCAAAATCGATTGCGGCCTGAACATCAGGCATGTCAATGTTGAGCCAGGGATTGTTTTGCTTGAGACGGCCCCCATTGCTCTCTCCCAAAATTATGAATTGGAAATCCCAGGTGTTGGGAAACATCGTGTTGACTTGGGACCGCTTCTCGATGAGCTTTATTCTGAAAAACCTCTTGGGGCTACCTTTGAGTCCGGGAAAACGATTTTCAGGGTATTTGCTCCGCGAGCGAAAAAAATCGTTCTGGCATTGTTCGACAAAGTAGATTTGAAAAAGATTCGAAGAGTCCCGATGCGATGTGATGAGGACGGTGTGTGGGAGGTTTCGATTGTCGGAGATCTTGCAGGCGCTCATTATGGCTACGAAGTGGTTGGCCCGGGCGAGTATGCCGAACATGTTCCACCCGTGCCGTTTGTGGCGGATCCGTACGCCAAAGCCGTGTCTAGCAAAAATGATTATCTGCATGAATCGAAAAGCATTATTGTTAAGACCGATCATTACGATTGGCAAGGTGATACACCACTTCAGGTGCCGCCTGAAGATCTGATTATTTATGAGGCGCATGTGCGTGATATGACCATGCACCCCAGCAGTGGTGTCAGGAACAAAGGCACGTACGCCGGCTTTGTTGAGAAGGGTGGCTTGGGAGGTTTTTCCCATATTTGTGAACTGGGTGTGAATGCTGTGGAGTTGCTTCCGTGTCAGCATTTTGCTAAAATAGAGCCACCTTACCACAAGGAAACAGGTCGAACTAGAAATTCATGGAATCCTTACGTGCGCAATCACTGGGGATACATGACTTCACACTTCTTCGCTCCGGAACCCTACTACGCTGAGGGCGGACACATGCGGGCTGGTGAAATAATTGGCGCCTCAGGCGAACAGATTCGTGAATTTAAGGATATGGTCAAGGCGCTTCATCAAGCCGGAATAGCTGTTATCATGGACGTTGTTTACAATCACGTTTCGAACTACGACCTCAATCCTCTCAAATACCTTGACAAAACTTACTATTTTCGTCTGAATGATGCGCAGGCTTTTTTAACCGAAAGCGGTTGTGGTAATGATTTTAAGACGGAACGAAAAATGGCGCGGCGCCTGATCGTTGATAGTGTGAAATACTGGTTGGAGGAATTCCATATTGACGGCCTGCGATTTGATCTTGCGGCCATGCTCGATTGGGTCACAATTGAACAGATCACGCTTGCGGCGCGAAAAATAAATCCGGATGTGACGCTGATTGCCGAACCCTGGGGAGGAGGCAAATATGATTTGGCCAGCTTTTCAGAGCGGGGTTGGCTGGCTTGGAACGATTTGTTTCGCAATGGTGTGAAAGGGCGCGATCCTGTCTCAGCCAAGGGCCTGATTTTCGGGCATTACTATGGCAGTGACAATTGGGATTCCAGTCGTTTTTACGTGCGGGGTTCGCGCCGGGTTGATGGTGGCCCGTTTGAGCATGCACACCATTCCCTGAACTACCTTGAGTCGCATGATGGCTATACTTTGGGAGATTTTATTCGCATCGGCATGGGTGCGGTGCGGCGGGATGAGCCGGTCGTTGATCTGCTGAGCAATGCAAAACTGACTGATGAACAGTTGCGGTTCAATAAATTCTCAGCACTTTTTCTTTTGACCAGCCAGGGCGTTGTGATGTTGCATCAGGGGCAGGAGTTTGCACGCAGCAAGGTTATTGCAGAAAGCAGCGCTCAGGATCCGCATGCAGGAAGACTCGATCACGATTCTTATGAAAAAGACAACGAAACCAATTGGCTCAATTTTGCGCACAAGGAGTTGAATCGCGAGCTGTTCGATTATTATCGCGGTTTGATTTCGTTGCGCAAGCGCTTTGCTGCTTTGCGAAAAATTGATGGGGACAAAATCGTCTTTCTACATAGCCATGTTGCCATGACAATCGGTTTTCATCTGCCAAAAGAGGCCTCGGGCGATGCTGTTGATCTTGTTGTTTTGCTGAATGCAAATCGACACGAGTCAGCAAATTTTGAATTGCCGCATGGTGTCTGGCGCAAAGTTGTGGATGCTGATCGAGCCGGTATAGCGCCTTTTGGTGAGAATTTGCAAGGTGCCGTCGTGACGCCGCCCGGCTCTGGCTTGGTGCTGATTTGTCCTGCTAACTCCTGAAAATACAATTAATTCGCGACATTCTATGTTTGCCCTGCTGTCACGCCTGTTACCAGTCAAAGCCATTTTTTTATTGACTTTTATATAACGGTTCTGTAATTTACTGCTATTCCCATCAGTATTACAATTGTTCTATTTACTTACCTAGGAGGAAGGAACATGAAATTGAATGCGCCTACACAAAACTTTTGGTGGATCGCTGTTATTCTCGGTGTCCTCGGAGTTGTTGCACAATTTGTTGCTGTGCCTTTTGTATCCGTGTATTCTTTCTGGTTTGTAACTGTGGGCTTTGTTCTGCTTACGTTGAGCACGGTCCTCAAAGGGATGTAAGTAATTTTTTCGAGACTTGTCACTTACCTGTGTAAGTGACAGGTCTCATTTTGATTTAGCCCTGCCTTTTTTTAGACTTCACCAGAGATTCTACATCAATAAAGTCATCTTTCCGAACCTAACAGATTTGCTTCTGTCATTTATGGGGTTCTGATTTTTAAGCGCGTTTAGTGCTGTCGCATAATTTTTTTCAGATTCATAGTTCGATGATTTTGTCGACAAAAATAAAAACATCTCTCAATCTCAAAAAGAGAATGAATAAAATTTATCGCACTCTGAAGGTTTTGATGGAATGTTACGAGAGGCACTCTGCGCGGTGTTTATTTGCCTTTGCAGCAAGAACAATTTGCCGCCGCTAACATTGCTCAATTTTATCTGCCAGTTCCACTGGAATGGGTATTGCCCGAATATCCTCGCCGGGATTGCAAATACAGCAGGCAGAAGAAATTGAGCCGTGCGCGATGAGAATATCTTCTCTTTTAAATTCAAATTTGTAGGTTATCGACTTAACGCCTTTGCGCGCAACCTTCAGGTGAATATCAACAGTTTCTTCAAATCGTAGCGGACTCAAATATTCGCACGAAGCAGCAATCCGTGGCCAGCCAATTCGATTTCCTTTCGTGATGCTCGAAACACTGGTGCCCAGTAAATTCAAGAATTCATGTTCGGCCGTTTCCATGAACACAAAAAAACGGGCAAAGTGCACGATGCCGGCAAGGTCGGTATCGGCAAATTCAATTCGGCGAGTGGTATGAAATTCCGATGGCATATTTTATTTGATTCTCCTGGTGTCAATCTGGAATATTGAGTTTGGCAAAAAATGTATCCGCAAATGCTTGTAGCCGCAGGCCCCGATATGGCTCGCTCTTACTGCACAGTTATTACCCCGGTTTCGCCATGTCGGCCACAATAATAACGGAATGTTCCGGCTGTGTTAAATGTGTATTGACCAGAGTCATCTTTGCTGGTGAAAGTCATACTCAAAACAGGGGACAAAGTGATGGGATTCGAGGGCGAACCGCTATCGACTGTGTGAAAGTCATTGCCCATTTCCACAGCGTCGTCGTTGGTCCATCGAACCGTCGTACCGACATCCACCGTTTTTTGTGCAGGCACAAATTTATTGTTAACAATCGAAATATCCACTACTGATGAACCTGGGTCCAATGGGTTGTCATCGCCGATACAAGACCAAACGAGCGTGCCGGCGAGAAGTAGCGCAAAAAATCCTCGGTAGAACTTCATTGTTTGCCTCCTGGTTATATTTTACAAAATTTTTCCGGTTGATTATGCAAAAATCAATTTAATGAACCGATCCGTCCTTTTCCAGAGATTTGTTCTGTTCGGCAGGCTAAATTTATCGCGTGCACACTACTTATGGCCTCACAAACTGCAAACAGTCAACACCATGCACAGCGCTGTTAAAATCTTGCAGGTATCTTTTGGTATTTTATATTTAGGCATGCCTGAGTTTATCCCCAAAACTTTCAAATCCATCATCAATAAGATGAAGTTTATTGATCCGTGGTTTTGGAATAAATACACCCTCAACCCTTATAACGGCTGCCAGTTCGGATGCATATATTGTGACGCCCGCAGTGCCAGGTATTATATGCCGGAGGATTTTGACAACAAGATAATCATCAAGCAAAATGTGGCAACAATGCTGGATAAACGGGTTTCGGGCGCGCGCACGTTTTTGCCCGATGTAGTGGCTTTAGGCGGTGTCACCGATCCGTATCAGCCGGCAGAGAAGCGCTTCGAAAACACAAGGAGTTGTTTGAAAATATTGGCCAAACACCGATATCCGGTACACATCATTACCAAGTCAACACTGGTGTTGCGCGATCTCGAGTTGCTGGAGAAAATCGGTAGAAATGCCTGGTGCAGTGTTTCTATAACGCTGCCGACCACAAACGAAAAAGCTGCGCGTTTCCTGGATAATCATGCACCCGCGCCGGCCAGGCGGTTAGATGTGATTCGGCAAATTAAACAAAGGTGCAAACACATTCAAACCGGGGTTTTGCTGATTCCGCTGGTACCGTTTATAACAGACTCAAACAGTGATTTGACGGATATTGCACGAAAGACGCAAAGCGTCGGGGCTGACTACTTGCTTTTCGGCGGCGGCATGACGATGCGGGACCAGCAGGCATTGTGGTTCCTGCAGCACTTGAAGCAGTGCCTGCCAGATCTACTGGAAAAGTACGAACAACTCTACAGTTTCAAATACACACCCGAAAAATATGCAGGCCGCTATCAACCGACATCCGGATACTTGCTGCCAAAGCACAGGAAATTGTTTGAGCTATGCCGGGAATCAAAATTACCGTTCCGGATAAAACGCTTTATCCCGGAGGATGATCGCAAGTTGAATTATCAAGTGTCTGAGCGACTTTTTGAAGAGGTCTTCGTGGCGCAAATGCTCGGGGGAAATTGGTACAATCTCTCCTGGGTGGCGCAAAATATTCAAAATCTGACAGAGCCTTTGGAGGCGATTATTCAGCGCAATGAACTGGGAAAAATCTGCAATGTACGTGGTGCAATACTTGAGAAAATAAAAATTTTAGCAGTTGAATTGGCGGCCAAACAGCGTCCGGGTTGAAATGGCACGAGCGGCCAATTAAAACCAGTCTGGATAGTTGGCAGATGAAATGTATGTTCAGTGGGTATTTTTCGCTCACTGCATGATGGGGTTGGAATAGGTATCATCAGGCGTTATGCAGTTCGGTGACACCTGTAGCGCGACTTTTTTGTTGCAAGTCAACAGGAAGATTGTAATCTTGTGGGAGATATGAAGAACTGTAGAATTGCTTGTTCCCGGCGGGTGCGCGCGCTGGGAATCACGGTGCTCTCGGGTCTGCGCCGCGATTAGCCATACAACCGGAGAATATTATGCAATTAACACCATTTCACTTAGCTGTTCAGGTTCGTGATATTGACGAAGCAAGAGAATTTTACGGGGTTAAGATGGGTTTTCCTGCGGGAAGAAGTTCAGATAAATGGATTGATTTCAACATGTTTGGTCATCAGTTTGTGACGCACCTTAATCCACAGATTGGTAAAAACGGTAAAATTCCCAGCATATCAAATTTGGTAGACGGTCATGGGGTTCCGGTACCTCACTACGGCGTTGTTATGAATTTTGAAGATTGGGAGCGCCTGGCCAGGAAAGTTAAGCTGTTCATCAGCGATTTTATCATTGCGCCATACGTGCGGTTTAAAGGGGAGGTTGGAGAGCAAGGCACTATGTTTTTTTCGGATCCTTCGGGAAACGCTCTGGAATTTAAAGCGTTTAGAAATATTGAATTGGAACTGTTTGCAAAATGAACCTTGTTATGCTCGCATGGATTTACAACCCTCCCGAGCACAGCATAGCAATCCACTATTGAGTAATTTTCAGTCGTTCTGCTGGAAAAATATCCCCTTGACATTTAACGTTGCACGTTATCTATTGGAATATGATTAGAACCTTCAAGTGCTAAGAAACTGAAAAAATATTTTATAGACAGCTTTCTAAAAAGTTTCAAGCAATATTCAACGAAGTGCTTTGAGAAAATTAAGAATGCTTAATCGGGCGCAATCGTTAAAAGATTTGAGTGTCCCTCCTGCAAATAAGTTAGAGATATTGAAAGGCAATCGAAAAGGACAACACAGTATTCGAATTAATATTCAATGGAGAGTCTGTTTTAAATGGCAGAATAATGATGCACTTGATGTGGAAATCGTTGATTATCATTAGGAGTACATTCTATGAAAAATAAAAAAATGTCCCCACTACATCCAGGCGAAATTCTTCTCGAGGAATTTTTAAAACCTATGAAACTAAGTCAAAATCATGTAGCACTCGCTATAAGAGTACCTGCTCGTCGCATAAATGAAATCGTACTTGGAAAACGAAGGATTTCCGCAGATACCGCATTGCGTTTAGCAAAATACTTTGACATGTCGCCGCAATTCTGGCTCGGATTACAAATGGATTATGACCTGGACCTGGCAGAAGATAAACTTTCTGTTCGATTAGACGAAGAGATTCAAGCCTACAGGGCTGCATAGAATTATTGTATTTGCGCTCGCGCTGATTTACAACCCTCCCGAGCATCTTTTTAAAGGTCCGGGAATTGCAGGTTTTGCTTCTTCAGATTCCGGCCGATGCAATGACATAAATTTCGGCTCTTGCGCTAACGCCAAAATTCGCAATAAATGCTGTTGACATTCCAAACAAAATAATCTATCTTTTGTTATCGCGCAACGGCTTAAAGCCAAAGCGTGACTGAGTGACTCCCAAAATACTGTCCACCGCGGGGGGACAATCCGAATAGCTAATCTTCAGTGAGCGACCGTAGCCCCGGCAGAGTTTCAATCTGAATTTGATTCACACTTCTGGCACTGCACCCACAACACAATGTCATCTTTACAATCAAGGAGGTTTGGCCATGATCTGGTTCAAATGGATTGTACTTTTTACTGTTGTCGTTGCCCCACAGTTTATTTCCGCCCAAATTATCATTAACGAAATTCACGCTGACCCTGCACCCGGATTAGCCGGTGACGCGAATGGTGACGGCATTCGCAGCTCAGACGATGATGAATTTGTCGAATTGGTTAACAATTCCAGCTCAGATATCGACATTTCCGGCTGGACGCTGTCTGATGCAGTCGGGGTAAAGCACACATTTCCTGCTGGGAGCATCATGGCAGCCAATTGTGCAATTGTGATTTTTGGCGGCGGTAGCCCAACAGGCAGTTTTGGCAATGCCCGTGTGCAAACCACCTCCACGCTCAGTTTGAACAACAGCGGTGATACGGTGACGCTAAACGATGGCGCCGTGGATGTGGCCGGCTACACATACGGCAGCGAAGGCGGAAACGATCAATCTATCACACGCGATCCGGATATTTCCGGGACAACCCTGGTTAAACACAGCACTGTAACCGGTTCCGGCGGCAGGCTGTTTTCGCCGGGAACACAAATCGACAACTCCGCATTTTCCGGATGTGCCGGCAATGGTTCCGGCACCGGAAAGCTTACCATCTTCAAAGTCACTAACCCGGGCGGGGGCACCGGCTTTTCCTTTGCTGGCGATCTCGGAACATTTACACTCGACGATGGCCAAAATCAGGTGTTTGATGAATTGCAGGCCGGTGATTATGACATCACTGAATCGCTGCAGATGGGTTGGTTTTTGAATTCTATTGATGTAAACGGTGGCAATAATACTGCGATCACCAACGGCATCACCATTCATCTGCAAGCAAACGAAGACATTGCAGTCACTTTCAATAATGTACAGTCTGTCCCCGAGGCCGACCTTGCCTTAACAAAAACAGATGCAACAGATCCTGTAACGATTGGCGACAACATAGTTTATACGCTGGCAGTGACCAACAACGGGCCGGACCAGGCTATAAATGTGGTTGCAACCGACACACTGCCTGCGAGTGTTACCTTTGTTTCGGCCAATCCAGAGCAGGGTTCCAGCAGCCACTCCGGCGGGGTTGTAATCACCAATTTGGGCAACGTTGCAAATGACAATACTGTCAAAGTAACCATTGTCGTTACTGCAGATAATAGCGGTACTCTCAACAATGTCGCATCGGTGTCTTCCGACACTGAAGATCCTGCAGCAGGTAATAATTTCGCTGCAGAAATTACTACGGTGCAGCCATTGCCGAACACTTCCGTGCTCATAAATGAACTTGATTCCGACACACCCGGTGCAGATGACAGAGAGTTTATTGAGCTGTTTGATGGCGGTGCAGGCAACACCAGTCTCGATGGTAAGGTGCTGGTGCTTTTCAATGGTAGCACGGATCAATCCTACGCCGCCTATGATCTGGATGGTTTCATTACCGATGCAAATGGTTTTTTGGTTATCGGCAGCAGCAATGTGACCAACGTCGATCTCATTATTTCGAATAATTCTATCCAAAACGGTGCCGATGCGGTGGCGCTTTACTTTGGCAACGGCTCCGGTTTTCCGAACGGGACGCCTGTTACCACCAGCAAATTAATCGATGCCCTGGTGTACGACACCAGCGACCCGGATGACCCGGGCCTGCTTGCTCTACTCAATTCCGGCCAGCCACAGGTTAACGAAGCCGGGGCCGGGGATAAAGACAATCACTCCATTCAGCGTATTGCAAATGGCTCGGGCGGAGCACGCAACACCGGCTCATACGTGCCCATTCCGCCAACGCCAGGCGAAACAAACGCAGTTCTTCCTGAAGCGGATCTGGCAATCAGCAAACAAGATGATGTCGATCCCGCATTTGCAGGAGAAAATATAATTTACACTATTTCAGTAACAAACAATGGTCCGGATTTGGCGGAAAATGTGGTGGCCACCGACACGCTACCGGCCGGTGTCACCTTTGTATCGGCCACACCGGATCAGGGCGCAGCGAGTCAAAGCAATGGTCTTGTGATCGTCACTTTCGGGGATGTGGCAAACAAGGTTACGGCGAAAGTGGATATTATGGTTACAGCAAATGCAGCGGGGTCACTCACCAACAAGGCAGGCGTTCTTTCAGCCACTGCTGACCCTGATTTCAATAACAATTCCGTGTCTGAGCAAACAGAAGTCAGGCCGCAACTGAGTACCACAGTTATCATCAACGAAATAGACTCGGACACGCCCGGCTCCGATGACATGGAGTTTGTGGAGCTATTCGATGGCGGTAGAGGCAACACTTCTCTGGACGGGCTGGTTCTGGCCCTATTTAACGGTACCAGTGATCAATCTTACGCGGCTTTTGACCTTGATGGACACAAAACAGATGCCAGCGGATTTTTTGTGATCGGCAATACCGGTGTGCCGAATGTTGATAAAATAATTGCCAATGCTACTTTGCAAAACGGCGCTGATGCAGTTGCGCTTTATTTCGGCCAGGACTCGAATTTTCCAAATAACACACCTGTAACAACAAGCCGGCTTGTCGATGCCGTGGTTTATGGTGCGGATGATGCGGATGATGCCGGCTTGCTTGTACTGCTGCAAAACGGCCAGCCGCAGTTAAATGAAAACCAGGGCAACAACAAAGACAACCACTCGCTGCAGCGCATTGCAAACGGTTCAGGCGGCGCCCGGAAAACATCCTCGTATTTGGCAATTCCACCAACGCCGGGTGTGCGCAACATGGAACCGCCCAAAGAACCGGACATCTCCGTAGCAAAAACAGAGATCGACTTTGGTAATGTTTTGGCCGGTGAGGAATTCGACATAGATCTGTTCATCAATAACAAAGGCGAAGCAAACCTGCTTGTGGATTCAACCGGCATCGTTGGACCCGGTGCCGGAGAATGGCTCATCACAACCGGGGCCGCACCGTTTACCGTAAATTTGCGGGGTGACCAAAAAGTGCGACTTTGCTTCAACCCACAGTCAGGCGGCCCCAAAATCGCGACTTTACGCATCCGCAGTAACGATCCGGACGAAGATCCGCTCCTCATCGAACTGAGAGGCAGAGGGTTGGCCCCGGTTATCAGCGCAAGCACGCGACGTCTGCTTTTTGGCCGTGTTAATGTTGGGGATAGCAAACAACTGTCGTTTGATCTCCATAATGCCGGCAGCGCCGATTTGAATATTACCGACATAATTCTTCGGGGTTCAAATGGCAGCCAATTCAGTTTTTTGAATGCGAAAAGACCATTAACTCTGCTGCCTGGAGAGAGTGAACTTCAAACAATAAATTTCACCCCCGACAGCGTTGGCGCCTTAAAAGCGCACTTGCGCTTTTTCAGCAACGATCCGCTTAATCCGGAATTTTCCGTGCCCATGACCGGTGTAGGGCGCGCCAACCAGGATACCTCTGCTTCCGACTCATCACTTGCCGGTTTAATTGTGATTAATGAAATTCACTATAATCCGGGCACGAATCAGGGTAGCGACAGCAACTTCGAGTTCATCGAACTTTTTAACAGGCACAATGAAACCGTCCTGCTTGCGGGCCATGCTTTTGTTGAAGGCATCAGTCACGCTTTTCAGCCGGGAGATACTATTTCGCCGGGCGGTTTTTTGGTGCTGGCAATTGACTCGTCCAGCTATCTCCGGAGCCTGGAATGGGAATCAGGCAATCTGGTGAACTCCGGCGAACCGGTCAAACTTGTCAACGCCAGTGGTGCGGTGGTAGATTCAGTGGCCTACGCAAGCAGCACTCCCTGGCCGGGAGAAGCCAATGGGAAGGGGGCTTCACTGGAGCTAATCGCCCCGGAGCTTGACAACAATCTGGCCGGTAGTTGGCAAGCGAGCCTGGTACCAGGCGGGACCCCGGGTGCGATTAATTCTACTGAAGGCAGCGTTGAGCCGGATATCGCAGTATCACCCATATCGTTGGATTTCGGAGATGTTGAGCCAGGTGCCAGTGCGAATGCCGGGGTGGAGATTCAAAATGTAGGTTCGGCTGAACTCAAAGTTGCGCAGGCTCACATTTCCGGGCCTGATTCGAATAGCTGGGCCATCGATAATGGCAGCCACCCGTTCAATCTCCTACCCGGTGAAATCAAGATGCTGCAACTCGACTTTGCGCCAACGGATACCGGCGCAAAATCAGCCCGGCTCGTGCTTCTGAGCAACGATCCGGACGAGGGCACTTTTACAGTGCAACTCAGGGGTAACGGCCTGGTCATAGTTAAATCACCGCTTGCAGGAATCGTGATCATCAATGAAATCCATTACAACCCAGCCACCTCGCAGGGCAGCGACAGCGACTACGAATTTCTCGAACTGGTCAATACCTCAATACAGGCGCTTCCACTCGAAGGCTTGTCTTTTTCGCAGGGAATTTCGCACATATTTGTAGTTGGTGACACGTTACCGGCCAATGGGTATCTCGTGCTTGCCCAAAGCCAAAATAGCTATTCAGGTAGTGTTGAGTGGAGTTCAGGCAATCTGAAAAATACCGGCGAAGTCATCAAGTTGTTGGATGCCGATGGTAGACTGGTTGATTTTATTGAATATAAGCCCGGCGCGCCCTGGCCAAAGGCAGCCGATGGCCAGGGCCCATCACTGGAACTGATTGACCCAGCCACTGACAATTCAATTGCTGAAAACTGGCAGCCAAGCGCTGTGAACGGCGGCACACCAGGATTGCAAAATTCGAATGGCAGCCAGGTAGCAGAACTTGTGGTTATTCCTGCAGCGCATGATTTTGGTGTGATCAATCGTGGCGATGAACAATCCGTCGAGATTCAAATTCTGAATCAAGGACAGGAGATACTGGAAATAAAAGAAGTGAAATTGACGGGTTCTGGAAAGAACAATTTCAAACTCTCCAGCATCACCCTGCCCGCGACTCTCGCACAAAACCAATTCATAAAAGCCGTGGTCAGCACACAACCTGAGTCACTTGAAACGAGGACAGCGTTATTGTCGATCATCAGTAACGATCCAGTGCAAACGAATTTGCAGGCGCATATTCAGATGTATGTAAACACGCCACCGCAAACGCCGGAACTCCTGCAACCTGATTGGGGTGCGACCGCCGAAACATTTCTGTGGCGGCAGATTGAAGATCCAGACCCGGAGCAAACCTGTCGTTTTACACTCGAAGTGGCCATGGATGAATACTTTCAAATCGAGCGCCAGAGCTTGGGTGCCCTCAGTGATACGAGCATTACCATGCAAGAAGTCGCCGCAGCTTTGACGCTTAATAACAGCCTGTATTATTACTGGCGAGTGAAATCGGTCGACAATTACCAGGCCCAATCAGAATATTCCGCCACAGGATTTTTCAAATATTTGGATATGGCAACGCATGTCGGCATCACAAACGAGAAGATTCCAACTCAATTTACCCTGGACCAGAACTACCCGAACCCATTCAATCCGGAAACCAGAATTGGTTTCCAGTTACCAAAACAGGCGTTGGTCACAATTCATATTTTCAACACGCGGGGTAAATTGATTCGCAAATATCCTGGTAAAACGTACCTGGCAGGCTCACACAGCATTGTTTGGCGTGGCAAAAATGCAACAGGCCGGTCCGTTGCAAGCGGTATCTATCTTGTTACAATGCGGGCAATTGACAAGTCAGTAAATGCCGGAAGCAAATTTGTTATGGCCAGGAAAATGACTTTATTGCGATAGAATAATTGGTGAAGTCTGAAAAAAGCAGGGTTAAATAAAAGTAGGGCTCGTCTGAGAACCCAAACCAATATTTGATTTGCTTGAAGACAAGCAACCATTCAACTATATTTGTACTAAAACGGATGCTGTTATCATCAACGACTCTGTATCGAGCTGTCTCTGCTACAGGGGTGACAAATCCGGTGTGAGTATAGAAAAGACGTGGCCGTCTCAGCTCGTGGAGCGTTAGGCGATATGAATGGTAAACCTATTGTCAAAATTTTGCTTCTTTAGCAATGCTATCATAGCTTTTACTTCTGACTTTTTTACATTGGAAATGTCCAATTGATATTCTCTGAAAGTTGATTTTAT
>JAJDAG010000183.1 GCA_029262005.1 Candidatus Zhuqueibacterota bacterium
CTCGAAAACCGACTTTTGCACACGAGGGCCAAAATCCTTCAGGCAGTTTGCCAGTCGCGTGCGGGTTCTATCATTTTCGATATCGTATGAAATCAGGATTAGCATGAAAATTCACATCCACCTTGTCATTCTGTAAGAATCCTGTTTATTGACAGCAGTGCACATGGCTAACAAGACTCTTACAGAGTGACAGCTGGAAACGTAATTTCTGTAAACCACCCAAGGCCGCTTTACCGATGTTGTCATTCTGTAAGGATCCTGTTAATTTACAGCGGTGTACATCGCAAACAAGATTCTTACAGAGTGACAGCCGGGCAAATAAATTTGGTACTTAGAAAGTGCTCGGAATTACATAATAAATCCAATATTTACACCAAAAGCAAGCACATATTCACAGCTAAAAAGGCCTCGGTTAAATCCAAATCAGATTACTCAGCTTTAAAGCCGACATAAGGCGTTCCTTTTTGCAGGCAATTGGCCAATAGATAAATCTGTTGCTGAAAGACATTGCGGTAGGTTTTGGCCCCGGTCGCAGGCCGGCTCACACCGGCAAACTCACCAAGCATCTTTTCATACTGTTTAAAAAACTTCTTTTTGCCTGATAGATTCATTAATACACCGCCACGTGCCGGGCTGTAAAAGTCGTTTTCGTTCAATATAAGTTTATTAAACATGTTTAGAGCCAGGCGGTCAACAAGACAGTGACGGAATTCTTCCAACATATCGAGGGCCAAACCTGGACGGCCGTAACGGATTGTGTGATAAAATCCCAGGTAGGGGTCAAAGCCAATGCCATCTAAAAGTGATTGTAACTCTGCGCCGACGACCACATAGCCGAATGAAAGGATGGCGTTTACCGGATCTTGGGGCGGTCTGCGCGACCGTTTCGGGAATTTCCACGGAGGGTTGAGCACGCGTTCGAACAATCTGAAATAGATGGCGGAACTGGAGCCCTCCACGCCACGTAACTCAGCAAGGTCTTTCGCTGTGTTAACGTTTTGCAGCAGGCGCTCAAATTTTGCCATCTCCCCGTCGGCAAACAGATCAGGGTGATTCCAACTATGTTGTCGCAACATGGTCAGGGCATTGCCAAGCTTCGCCGTAACGAAAGCACGACTGATAGCGAGAACAAAATCCTGGTCGTGATATTTTTCAAATTGAGCAATGCGCAGGTCGATATTTCGGGTTTTCGGTGGCGTCAGTTGTCCCAGCAATTTTCCCGACGCTGTAAAGATAGCCATTTCAATGCCATGGCGAAGTAATTGTTGCAAAGCCTGCGTGGTCACTTGAATATTGCCAAATAACATAACCTGGTCTATATCTTCGCAAGGCAGTTCCAGCAAAATATCGCTAACACGCACGCCGGGCGACTTCCGTCCTTTGGGTGATTTCCGGCATAAAGTCAGCCGTTTGCTGCTTTTTCGCAGAACGGTGTTTTGTTCAACTAAATATAAAGTGGCCATAGCAATTCCTCAAATAAGCCCATTCCAAAACTGCTCTGCCGCTCCCGTCCCCCCCCAAGACTGCTTCACCAATGTTGTCATCCTGTAAGGATTTTGTTAATTGACAGCAGTTGACATGGCTAACAAGATTCTTACAGAATGACAACTAACTGGAAACATAATTACCGTAAACCCACTCAAGACTGTTTTGTCGAGTCTGTCATCCTGTAAGGGTCCTGTTAATTTACAGCAGTTGACATGGCGAACAAGATTCTTACAGAATGACAGGTTGAGCAGATAGTCAAAACAAAGCCATTCAGACAACCAGAAAATTCCCATTCGGGTTTTTGGTCTTTATTAGGGATTCTTTTTTTCCTCTGGTCATATTCTTGATTTCTTTTTCCCTGGCAATGGCTTGACTTATATCTGAGAAGAATTCATAATAGATGAGCTTGTAACAATAGTATTTTCCTGCAAAAGTTCTTTGTTTTCCTTTATTGAAATAATGTTGACGTAATCGATTTCTAAGGTTATTCGTGACACCGACATAAAGAACGGTTTTTCGAGGGCTGGTGGTTATATACACATAATAGTTTCCTTTGACCATGCCGCCCTCTCTCTGGATTCAAACAAGATGCTTAACCCAAATAATTCACATCCACTTTGTCATCCTGTAAGGATCCTGTTAATTACAAACAGTTCACATGGCTAACAAGATTCTTACAGAATGACAACTGGAGACTTAATTCCTGTAAACCCACCCAAGAACTGCTTTACCGATGTTGTCATCCTGTAAGGATCCTGTTAATTATTCACCATGCTGTTGTTCAGTCAGTTAACTCCTATGAACAAACAAGATGCTTACAGCATGACAGCTTGAACAACAGCTCTAAAACACAAAAAACTACTTTACCGACCTGTCATCCTGTAAGGCTCTTGTTGATTATTCAGCATGCGTTTGTTTAGCCAATCAATTCATATTCACAACCAAGAAAACAATTCACAACCACCTTGTCATTCTGTAAGAATCCTGTTAATTAGCAGCAGTGTACATGGCTAACAAGATTCTTACAGAATGACAGGTTGAAAAATCGGTAGCAAAATAACGCCCCCTACACGTTCCGTAACTCCAAATAACGCTGCAAATTAAGCGGCGTCGGCAGTTTCGGTCTTGCATTCTTTTTCCGGCTTTTGGGGAAAGGCAGATAAATTCCATCATAAAGAAAGATGGCACCCAAAAACTTGAACCCCTGGTCGAATGAAACGATTTTGGTTTTCATCGAGTTAAGGTTGAGGTGCAAATCGTCGAGCAGCATGTCTGTCAATTCGATGGCATCCTGGGCTTCTGCTTCGGTTTTGCAGAGAATAAGAAAATCATCCGCATAGCGCACGAGTTTCATTTTAAAACCGAGCAGGGTTTCATCCAGAATGTCCAATACCAGATTTGCGAGATAAGGCGAAACAACCGAACCCTGCGGAATGCCTTTGTCGAGCACCCAGATTTTTTTGCCATCGTATATCTCAGCCCGAATCCACTTTTCGAATAGCCGAATCAAACGCTCATCATCGAAAAGCTTCCGCAGTTTGCCAAGGAGAATGTCGTGTGGCACATTATCAAAGTAGTTGTCAATATCGGCATCCACTGCAAAGCGATAGCCTTTGTCACGCCAGGCCTTGATATCGCGCACAGCTGAGCGAACCCCAAGACCCTGACGGTAGGCATGCGATACATCTTCAAACTCAGCTTCAAAAGTTTCCCTTGTAACCAGGAAAACAGCGGCCTGTGCCACCCGATCGCGCACAGTGGGCACGCTGAGAAAACGCTTGCCCGTGCCGTTGCGTTTGGGAATGGCAAAGCGCATGAGCGGAAAAGGGTGGTAAGCGCCGTTTTCCAGGCTTTTCCCCAGCTTTCTCAGGTTACCGGCAAGTGCAGCCTGGTATCTGTGCAAACTCACGCCATCCGCGCCGCGACAGCCTTCATTTTCCCTTACCCTGAGCCAGGCAGCGTCAAGGTTGGCTTCAGTGGAGATTGTTGCCAGCATCGATGCCATGGTTTTTCTCCGCTTATTTTTCTATCAATTCGAATCCGGCGGCTTTTGACCCCACATTTTCATTCCCGAAGAAGGCACCAATGAATATCTCCCTTCGGAGGGAGATAGCTTATCGCTCGTTCAGAGCGATAAGCAGAGGGAGTCTTCGCACACAGCTGCAATCACATAGACGAAATAAAAATGTCCTGCCCGAAATCCTCTGTCGGGCATCCACTTCAAAGCACAGTTCAATCCGTCAAACCGTGCGTTTGTTCAGCCAGTTGACTCTCATTAACAAACAAGATTTTGCCCCCAAACAATTCACATCCATCTTGTCATTCTGTAAGAATCCTGTTAATTGACAACAGTGTACATGGCTAACAAGATTCTTACAGAATG
>JAJDAG010000184.1 GCA_029262005.1 Candidatus Zhuqueibacterota bacterium
CTCGCATGGTGCATTCCTTAGTTAGAGACGACTCGTGACGGCTGACCATTATCCGCTGATTGCGGACGCAACTCAATGCTCAGCGACGTCAAAGCTGCGAGATTCGTTCTTTGTGTGCCGCTTTGTTTCTGCTTCTGCGGCTTTAAACAGCCGCGAAGATCAAACCACCGTTTTTGCGGTTTTCGGTACAGCCCTGAGTATTCCAGGAAACGAAGTTGTTCAGACGACTTTTACCTCCAGGTCTTGTCTTTGTCCCGTACCGCAACGGCATGAAAGATCTCTGCCATACTTGAGCGATTTCCCGGCGATGCTTTTGAATGATGCTTCGAATCCATCGCGATGGCGAAAATCTCAATCATGGCTGCCCGGTCTTTCAGTATCTTATGCACTTGGTCAACGAACACGAAAAACACGCCTTCATGCTTTTCCTCCCCCGCCATGGTCTTCAACACTGCAACGGGATCCATGCTCGCAGCTTGCAGGGTGGTCTTGTTTATGTTTGCAAGATGAGCCAGCACGACGGCTGCACGCCAGCGTTGAGCAGGCGTCGTTCCATTAGCGGCTGAATCTGCTGCCAACTGGTAGCCGCTGATGCCGCCCAGTTGGGCCAATACTTTGGCTATCACAAGGGCATGCTCCAAGTGTTTCCGGTCCGATGAAAAGGTCTTAAAGTCTATTTTCATCTGTTCTAGAAGCAGTCCGAGAACCGATTGAGTATGATGAACAGGCATGCGAGTTTAACAAAATTCAGATAGAGATAATCGTGATAATCCCAACGTGTGACCACTCGGCGGAAATTGTGCAGCCAAGCGATCGTTCTCTCGACGATCCAACGGCGTTTGTACCGCCGGAGTTTACGTCCATCCTGCGTTTGCTTCTTACGGTTTTTAATTGCTCGATGAGGACAAATCAAATCGACTCCCTGATCAGCCAAACGGTCTCGCAGCCCTTGCGAATCGGCCGCCTTGTCGTAGATCAATCGCTCGGGTTGTCGATTTTGCAATGTCATTTTTTCAATCAACGGTTCGATCAGAATCACTTCGTTCCGGTTGGCCGATTCGGTATCGATGACCAAAGGAATTCCTTGGGCATCGACACAAATCATAATCTTAGTTCCCTTCCCGCGACGGGTCGGGCCAATCTGTTTACCCCTTTTTTTGCCGAGGCAAACGTGCCATCGGCAAAAGTTTCTGACCGGTCGATCATGTTCGATTTCTCCAAGGCAGAAAGTAAGCGTTCCAACGCCTTGTCAAACAATCCTGCCTTCGACCATTCCTTAAACCGGTCATGGCAGGTTGACTTCGGCGGATACTTTTCTGGTAAATCTTTCCATCGGGCTCCGGTCCGCAACACCCACATGATTCCGTTGAAGCAAGACCGGGGGTCCGCTTTGGGACGGCCTCCCTGGCGAGCGGGCGGTTCCCAAGGAAACAAGTCTTTGATTAAATTCCATTGTTTATCGGTTAATTCCACAGTGGGGTCCGTCTTGGATCCCGCGATAACGAGCCGACATGGCTCTGTGCGGGATCTGCTAGGCATAATTCAGCCTCCTTTCGGAGGAAAATACCATGCAAATCCCGGACCACTCTGTTTAGTATAAATTACATAAATTGCAGTTCTCGGACTGCTTCTAGAACCGGTCCTAAAAGTTCTTGAGGATAGTAAACAGGCAGCCGAGTTGCCAGAAGCCTTTGAATAAATGAGCATGGTATTCCCAACGCATTCCCAGCCTGCGATATTCTTTCAACCAGCTGAAAGTCCGCTCCACTTTCCAGCGGCTCGAATAATGCGATTGGTCACCGGCAGACAATCTTTTCTGCGAACCATTCGTTCTCTTGCGATAAGGGGCGATCAAGTGGATTCCATGCCAGGAAAGCCGCATTCGCAAAGGCCCGCTATCGGCGGCTTTGTCGTACAGCAGGCGTGTTTGGCGCGGACAGTCAACCTGTGATTGAGACACCAGATCTTCAATCAGATTCACTTCGTGCGGAGACGCACTTCCCACGTCCAGTCCTATGGGTGTTCCTTCCCCATCAGTGAGCAGCATTACTTTCGATCCTTTACCGATTTTCGTGTTGCCTACACAGCGACCCCTTTTTTTGCAGGCACAAACGTGCCATCACCAATCAGAGTCTTTAAGTCGAGTTGCTTGAGACTCTTCTTCAAAACCAAGAGTCGTTGCCAAGCAAGCTGGAAAAGACCTTGCTCGGTCCACAGCTTGAAACGCTGGTGGCAAACACTCTTGGATGGAAAGTGGGGTGGTAAATCTTTCCACCGGCAGCCTGAAAAAAGTACAAACAGGATACCTTCGAAACAGTCTCGATTGGAGCGTGAAGGCCGTCCACCGACTCGCGTGATTTCGCGGTCCGGAAAGAGATCTTCGATCAGAAACCATTGGTCATCAGTAAGTTGTGTCGTGGGCTCCGTCCTGGATCCCGCTGCCTTCGACCGACCTGGTCTGATGCGGGATCGTGAAATCATAAAAAACTCTCCTTTCGGAGAATCTAATAATGCAACTTCCAG
>JAJDAG010000185.1 GCA_029262005.1 Candidatus Zhuqueibacterota bacterium
TATTATGGAAATATTTAAAAACATAGAAAAAAAAAACGCCAGCCTGTAACAAAAAATATAGTGCATTTGGCAGATAGTACTATAAATGAAGATAATAGCAATAAATAAACATAGCAGTAAATTGAAAAATTGGAGCGTTGAAATGCCAAACGCACCATATTCAAACCGTTACCAGCAATGTTAGACCAACGCGCAATCAGAACAGACAACAGTTCGCAGAAAACATTAAAACATACATTATGAAAACTACTCCAAAACACAATGAACGAATCGCAAAAATGACATTCGCTTCGGTTTATCCGCATTATATTACAAAAGTCGAGAAGAAAGGTAGAACAATAGAAGAATTGCATCAGGTAATCGAATGGCTGACGGGATTTGACGACAATAAACTGCGTGAACTTATCGATGAGAAAGTAACTTTTGAAATATTTTTTAAGAGAGCAAAATTAAACCCCAATGTACAATTAATAAAAGGAGTAATTTGTGGTTATCGGGTAGAAGAAATTGAAAATCCATTAACAAAACAAGTAAGATATTTAGACAAGTTAGTTGACGAATTGGCGAAAGGCAGAAAGATGGAAAAGGTTTTAAGGCAATAATCAAAATTGGAATTATGGCAAAAACAAAGACAACTTACACAGGGAAAAACGTAATAGATTTTGTAAACTCATTTGTTGACAACGAAGAGAAAAAAGCTGACAGTTTTCGTTTGATAGAATTGATGCAGGAATGGTCTAACTCTGAACCTGAAATGTGGGGACCGACTATTATTGGGTTCAGCAACTACCATTACAAATATGCTAGCGGACACGAAGGCGATGCGCCAGTTCTTGGATTCTCTCCCAGAAAAGCAGCGTTCTCCCTATACGTTTATTCTGATACTGAAAGAAGTAAATTGTTGTTAGCTGACCTCGGTAAATTCAAAATGGGTAAAGCCTGCATTTATGTGAAAAAACTTTCTGATATCAACATTAAGGCTTTACAAGAACTCTGTATAGAATCAATTGAATACATTAACGAGCATCACGAATGTTCTTGCAGAATAAAACGAACCAATTAACGAAACACAGAAACACTGCTGGTAACAACGTGTATAAAACATAGCTAGTAAGAGATAGACCAAAGGATAGTTCCTATTTGCAAAGACCGCCGGGTGCCCTTGACATAAAGATTAAAATATGAGAGTTGGGTGCCACGTGCCTTACACGTTAGCAGCGCTCGAACATGGTTAAAAATATTCAAGGATAAACCTTTTCAAGACTGATTGTGGGGTAGATGCTCCAGTTTTGTTAGATGTCCGGGAGAAAACCCGGGGCGAGCCAATATAATTTGGAAGTGGAACCTTAAAAACCTTCTTTTAATCTTTTACACCTTAATAGCATGAGTCACAACCAAACATCCCAACCTTATTACCTTATTTAATATCAGTCGTGTCCGGTTTGAATTTTGCAGTACTTAATTTGCATTCAGAAGGTTCCATAAAGCTGTCATCCCCGCGATTTTCAGGGGGAACCCGGAAAAAAGAACGGGTTCGGCAAGTTCAGCATTTGCTTTGTTGCAGGCAAAATGGATTGGAGGATAGTTCTACACCCTGAACCGGATCCCCGACAGAAGGTTTTGGGCATGACAATTCGGGTGAAAACAACCACAGCAGGAAACCTTAGAGAAAAATAAGGTAATAAGGTAGAAATGTGGGGTGTCATTTTGCTATTAAGGTTAGAAAAGCAAAAATAAGGTTTAAGCCAGTCAGGATGAATCAAAAGGCTCGGTTAACCATGCAATCCCTCGACACAGATACGGACGTTACAAAGTAGTCGGTGAAAATGGTATTTATTTCTTCACATCTGCATAACCGAATGTCGAGAAATCATCTAAAAGGCACTGCAGGGGACAAAATCAATGCATTGTTATGCGCTTGTGCGGCTTCAATTTCAGAAAGCTGTTTAGGACTTCAAAAGTCAAAATGAAACCATGCGTGATGCGTGCCTTTCTCTTGTGCTATTCAGGCCAATTTTGCCTTTTCAGGAAGACCAATTTACAGTGACTACTAATTATTGCCTTAGTGGCAACTAACCTATTGGTAAAAGAACAAGCTTTGGCAAATTTGTATCAGCTTTCATTGAATCCAAACAACCCGTGACGTGGTTGTTTACTGTGGTGCCGGGACTCAGTTGCTGGGGTGAACAGGCGGTTTTGGTGGGGGAGCGGACTCCTTTTCCGGGGCACTGATTTCGAGGTTGATGTCATCAAACCAGGCCACCGTATCCTGGTCTGAGTTGTCCGTATCTACCATAATTGCTATTGCTGAAATAGCTGCAGGCGTTTTCCCGAAAATCTTCCTGTAGTCGGCTATGAGGTTGCGTTCGTGCAGTACCCACTTATCCCGATTTTTGTTGCCACTTTCGACAACGACAATGCCAACACTCTTGGCATAAGGGCTCCGATACATGCTGCCGATGTTTGTATTGGCAGCCCACACATAACAAATTGCACGAGTTTTCCAACTTGTCATGTGTGGTTCAAAAACGACATAAAGTCGGGCCGCATAATCGTCACCAGTTTTTGATTTTTGTTTCGTGTCCTTTGAGAGAGCATCTTCGATTTTCCATCTCCAGGAAAGTTTACCTTTTTTCCCTGGCCGGATGTTGAGCGAACGCCACATGGCACTGGCACTTTCAATACTGGTTCCTTGTAATACAAGGTTGCTGTCGTCAACTGTTGAGACCTCATATTTAGTAGGTTTGTCGCTGATGTCCCGATGGGTCCAGTTCTCTTGCCATCCCTTCTCAAAATCACCGAGCAATTTCATGTTTGTCGCCTGAGAATGTGCAGTCTCTGATAAAGAAAGAACGCTAAGCAGTAGCCAGATGATCAATATGCCGAATTTATTCATGTTTTGCCTCTCGTAGTATTTTCTATGGGTATAGTAGGTTGGATTCCCAGAGCTCGCCCACTCTGGTGTAAAGCGTGCGTTCGTGCAATCTGTCTGGGTGGCGTAGCCAAAACTCAATTGTATTCGGAAGAAGGCGAAAGCCTGACCAGAATTCCGGCCGCGGGGCTTCGATGCCTTTAAATTTCGCATCATATTTGGCGATACGCTTGGCGAGTTCATCGCGAGTCTTTAAAACATTGCTCTGGCGCGAAGCCCAGGCCCCGATCTGGCTAGCGCGCGGACGGCTGGCAAAGTAGGCGTCCGCCTCTGTGTCCGCCACGATATTGACAGTTCCTTCAATTCGGACCTGATAATAAATGGGCTCCCAATAGAAGCACAAGGCAGCCATAGGATTTTCACGCAACTCTTTGGCCTTTCGACTCGCCATGTTGGTGTAAAAAACAAAGCCACTTTCGTCAAAGTCCTTAAGCAGGACGATGCGCACAGATGGGACACCCTCATTGTTTGCGGTTGCGAGTGACATAGCGGTTGGTTCTTCAGTGCTGCTTTCATGAATTTGTATATAAAGGTGTTTGAAAATTTTTATTGGATCGTTTGGAGTGAGCATTCTGAATCCTTAAATCTATTGGCCGGAATTATTGCTTTTTAGCGGCGATAATATACATATTCTTTTATTGTTTTGCAAATGCTTTG
>JAJDAG010000186.1 GCA_029262005.1 Candidatus Zhuqueibacterota bacterium
AAACCGAAACAATCATGGATTTGCTCAGAGAGTACCTCAATGCCATTGGTGTAAAAAATCTCGGTGAGCTCCTGAAGCTGCAAACGCATTCGTTAGAATCCATAATCAATCAGGTTGCCTCGATTCTTGATTTCAGTATCATTGAAAAACAAAGTCTGCTGGAAATGGACATTTTGCAAGAGCGCTATGAGAGGGTTCTTGCTTTATTGCGAGAAAGATTGTTTGCAATCAGGATTGCCCAAAACGTAAAATTTGTTCCCGAAGATCCGAGTTTGAATTGACTTGCATTGGGCACTCGCGACGCAGTGAATTGAAGGAAACAGACGGTATGTCCAAACATGAATGCGTAAAGCTCAGCAACCAGTGCCCGGGAAGAACCTTGAATTTGCTCGAAAAGTTGCACTGTTTGCGAACGAAATTTCAGGATTAAAAACAACATAGGTAAAACATGACCATAGAATTTATTTGTGATAAATGCGATAAAGACGTTCTGGCTGAATTAGACAGCAAGAAAGAAAAGGTGAGCTGCGGGCAGTGCCAAAAAGAGTATTCCATTCATTTATCGGATAGCATGGCACATGGCGGCATAGTCGACTGTTGTGTCATTTGCGGAAAGAAGCGATTTTACGTTCAGAAAGACTTCAATCCCCGGCTGGGAATTATCATCTTTTCTATTGGCGTTATTTTCAGTTACCACACCTTCGGCATCTCACTGGTCATTGCCACAATTATAGATGTTATCTTCTACAAGATTCTCAAAGCAGTGACAGTTTGCTATCATTGCCGCTCTGTTTACCGGGATTTTGAAGAAGACCCGGAGCATCGCGGCTTAGACCGGGATTTGGCCGCCGAATTACTTGCAAAACACGAAAATGAAGAACAACTAACCTAACATCAGGCTTATGAAAATCAAGTTGAGATTTTTTGGTCAGCTCAAAGAACTGACCGGCACAGAAGAAGCTGAAATTCAGATAAAAGAAAATACGCGCGTAGAAGATTTGATTTGGCTCTTAGGCGAGCGCTATCCGAACATTCGTGAATTCCTGAACCATGTCAGCTTTTCCATTGACAATGAATACGCATCTAAAGACACCGTGCTTGCAGACAACAATGAAGTCGGGCTTTTACCACCCATAAGTGGAGGTTAGGCCGTGGTTGAACTGACTTCGAAAAAAATCAGTACAGATGCTGTGCTCGAACAAGTTGAAGCTCACAGCACCGGTGGGGTTGTCCTCTTTTTGGGCAGAGTTCGGGACCATGCCGAGGGCAGGCCGGTGAATAAAATGGCTTATGAAGCTTACGCGGAGATGGCCAAAGTAAAGCTCGCCGAACTCGAGGCCGAGACCTGCCAAAAGTGGCCGGTGAAAAAAATCTATATTGTGCATCGGACAGGCTTATTGGAATTGGGTGAAGTCAGTGTGGCTATTGCCGTGGCCTGCGCTCACAGAAAAGATGCCTTTGCAGCTTGCCGGTATGCAATCGATAGACTGAAGGAAACCGTTCCAGTCTGGAAAAAAGAATACTTCTCCGACGGTGAAGCCTGGGTTAAAGGCGTTGTGCCGGAAGTGAAGAAAGCCACACCGTCATCACAATAACATGACTTTATCTTTTGAGCTGGAGGTGTTCAGGAAATGATGGTCCATTTAAGCATTATGCCGATTGGCAATGATTCCCATTTGAGCGAGGCTGTTGCAAAAGCAGTAAAAGTGATCCACGACAGCGGCCTCGACTATAGACTGACTCCCATGGGCACGCTTATTTTGGGGGATTGGCAGGAAGTGATGCCTGTTATCAAAAAATGCCACGACACTGTACGCACCGAGCACGAACGCGTGATTACCCAGATTAAAATCGATGACGCTAAAGACGGTGAGACATCCTTTGACCGGAAAGTGCGATCGGTTGAACAAAAAGCAGGGATTGAATTCAAAAAATGAAATAACCCGAAATTATTTTTATAGAATATAAAAACATAAATAGCCGATTTTTCAAATAATCGACGCGCAAAAAACACTGAGGGAGAATTCATGGCAACAAGCAAAGCAAAAAATGTGCTCATGGTTATCGCACACAACAATTTTCGTGACGAGGAATACACGTCCGCTCGCGAGGCCATTGCCGGCAGCGACACAAATATAACGGTGGCCTCAACTGTCACTGAAAAAGCGGCCGGCACACAAGGCCTCAACGTGAATCCGGATATGCTTATCGATGATGTTAATCCAACAGATTATGACGCAGCAGTTTTTATCGGCGGTTCTGGTTCAAGCCAATATTGGCATGACATCAAAGCGCATGAAATTGCCACTACTTTAAACAAAGCCGGCAAAACCGTCGCTGCCTGCTCACATGCCACAGTTACGCTGGCAGTTGCAGGCATCCTGAAAGAAAAAAGCGTCACGGGTCACGTTACTGTAATTGAAAAACTTCAAATCGCCGGCGCAAACTACACCGGCAAAAAAGTTGAAACAGATGGCAACATTTTGACTTGCACAGGCACCAATGCAATCAAAGAATTTGGCGAATCCCTGAAGAAAGCGCTTAATTAATGATGCCGGGTACTGGTGGCATGCCGTTTACCAACGAGCGATACAATTCCTACGGTGAATTTCTGAAAGAAAAATTCGGAAGCCGGGTACACAAAATTCCGATTCATGCGGGCTTCTCTTGTCCGAATCGTGATGGTTCAGCCGGATTTGGCGGGTGCACCTACTGCAACATAGACAGTTTTACACCCAAGGTTGCGCGTGCAAAAATTCCGATTTATCAGCAGGTGCTCAACAGCATTGACTACCTCGGGGGCAGATTTAGAGCGAAAGCATTTATTGTCTATTTTCAGCCATACAGCAATACTTACGCCCCCCTGGAGTATCTTCGTGATGTTTTTGAACAGGCGCTGGCCCACCCGCAAGTAGTGGGCATTTCCATCGGCACACGCCCCGATTGCATGGATGATGCGAAGTTTGCATACCTTGAGCAGTTGACCCGGGACTATTTTGTTACTGTTGAATATGGCATCGAATCAGCGCACGATGAAACATTGCTTCTCGTAAACCGGGGTCACGATTTTCAGTGTACCCGCGATGCCATTCACAAGACGGCTGCGCACAACATTCATGTCTGTGGGCATGTTATTTACGGCTTCCCAAACGAAACAAGACAGCAGATGCTCGAAACAACAGAGCAGGTCGCAAAGTTGCCGCTGGACTTTATAAAAATTCACAATCTGCATGTTGTGCGCCACACAGAGCTTGCCAGGCAATTTAAGCAGAAACCATTTCCAATTTTTTCATTTGAAGAATGGGTTGATTTTGTCTGTAGCATCGTTGCAGAACTCAATCCCGATTTTATGATTGAGCGATTTTATGGTGATGCGCCCAGAGAACTGCTTATTGAGCCGAAATGGTGTCAGGAAAAAAGCGCGGCTGAAATTATTTATGCTGTACAGCAACGCCTGCAAGCCCTCAACATTTACCAGGGAACAAACTTTCAGGCAAACGTTTTGCAAAGTTATCCCGGATGATTCATGGAATTTTAAATTCACAGTCAATCCGGCAGCGCGGGTCTAACATCCCTCTGCTTTTCTTTGTGGATGAGCGAAAACCTGTCGCCATTCAAAGGGAGACCAGCCCAGATAGTTACAAATAAAGAGGGTGCGAAAAATGAATGAAGAGCAACAAAAAACAGCCAAACGACATTTCACTTTACTTGCGATTGCAATTGTGGCTATTCTAACTCTGCTCTCGCTACTCACTTCCACTCATTGATGCTGAAAATTACAGAGCAGGAGTCTCTATAAATGCAAGAAATTATTAAACAACTGTTGAGCAAAATCGGCGAAGATCCTGAACGTGAAGGGCTTCTCAATACGCCTCTGCGGGTGCAAAAGTCCTACGACTTTTTAACCAGTGGTTATAAGCAGGACCCTTGCGACATCATTCAGTCAGCGCTTTTTGAGGAAGCCTGTGACGAAATGGTGCTGGTCCGCGACATAGAAATTTACAGCCTTTGCGAGCATCATCTTTTGCCGTTTTACGGCAAATGTCACGTGGCTTATATGCCGGATAGCCATGTGGTTGGCCTTAGCAAAATCCCGCGAGTGGTAGATGTTTTTGCCAAACGCCTCCAGGTTCAAGAGCGACTCACCAACCAGATTGCAGATGTGCTCATGGAATGCCTGCAACCAAAAGGCGTGGCTGTTGTCATTGAAGCGCGGCACCTGTGCATGCTCATGCGTGGGGTGCAAAAGCAAAATACGTCGGTTTCAACCAGTGCGCTGCGCGGCCTGTTTAAGAAAAACCTGTCGACCAGAGAAGAATTCATGCAACTAATCGTGCAACGGAGAAACTTCTAAATTATTTTGGTGAAAAGTGAGGCTGCAACCGGGTGAAACCCATTTGCAGACCAACGGCGCACCCCGGACAGACACAACTTTCCACGTTAACCTGGCAAAACAACAGCCAATAACGTACCGGTGAAGTCCAGGTAAATTACAGCACTTTGTTTAATCTAAACGCAGCGTTGCAGAGCACGCAGAGAAACAAAAAGTGGATTATTCATAAACCGAAACTGCGAACACATTTAACCCTGAGTGGTTAGCATTTGGGTTTAACAATTAACTTTCATGCTAAATTATTCCATGATGGAATTTATCGAGTGGTTAATGATTTACAGGAACTATAATAAAAAATTCCGAGCCACTCTGCGTCCATTGCATCGCTGCGTTAAGCAATAATGTTACCTTTGTTAAATAAAATTGCCGGGTTAATTTGGCCATAATCTTCATTTCATCTTCGTTTTTGCCTGGCTGCAACCTGGACTTCCTGCCAAAAAAGTGGCAGAAAATGAACTTGTCAGTTACTAACACCGGGAGGATATTAACATGGCAGACATCACTTTTCTTGGACACGCTGGATTTCTACTGCAAACCCAAACACATAGCATTGCAATTGACCCATTTCTAACCGGAAACCCGCTCGCAAAAGTCAAACCGGATGCAATTAAATGCGACTACATTCTTCTGACGCATGGGCATGGCGATCATGTTGGTGACACGGTGGCAATCGCCAAAAACAACAATGCCACGGTCATCGCGAACTACGAAATTGCAACATGGTGTGAGCGCCAGGGCCTGACAGCACACGCCATGCATATTGGTGGCGCTTTTAATTTTCCGTTTGGTAAAGTCAAACTCACCATTGCGCATCACGGCTCAGGTTTTGACACGGGGGATGAGATGATCTATATGGGCAATCCGGCCGGCGCCTTAATAACCGTGGAAGACAAAACCATTTATCATGCCGGCGACACCGGGCTGTTTTACGACATGAAATTAATCGGCGAAATGAATGACATTGCCCTGGCGCTGCTGCCAATTGGTGACAATTTTACCATGGGAATCGATGATGCGGTCAAAGCGGTCGAATTTCTCTCGGCCAAACTGGCTGTGCCCATGCATTACAAAACATTTGACATTATCGATGTAAATCCGGATGAATTTATAAGGAAGGTTGGCTCAATTGGCAAGGAAGCACGGATTTTGCAGGTTGGCGAGTCAATAAGTTTATAAGCCGCAAGGATTCAACTGCGACGTGCCAAGATTTTAAGGTATCGGCAGGAAAGGAAGCAGAGAAAGGTGAGGTTTCGCTTGTCAGGCTGCTACATAAATATCGAACGCTTGCCTGAATTGAGCAATTCTTGCACACCATACAAAGCCCGCCTTATTCATAAATTTTGCCGCAGAGACAGAGAGTACACTGAGAACACAAAATTTACAATCGTTGCTCTCAGTAAAGAAACATTTTTCAAGCAAGTGACGGTTCTCACTTTGGTTAAACTCTGCGCTTTCTGCGGCGCATGCATCATTCAGGATAGAACCATTTAGTGGATGAATTTCAGGCAAAATCGCTTGATTTTGGCCTGACAATATTGTCTGTTTAGATTTTTCTCTGCGGAACACTGCCTCAAATCAAACCTCCACCTTTCAAACCTGTGTAATGAAATAAATGCAACAACGTTGGCAATTCCGCAAGACAATCCCCCAAACACAAAGCGCAGAAGCATGCGAACAAAACTACCAGGCGGTCTCTATTTCGTTACTGTTGTACCATTTGGCCGTCACAAATTCCTGACTGCAACGGTTGCGCGTAACATTTTACGTCAGGCTTGGAAAGAAGTGGAAAAGAAGCATCCCGTTAACGTGGAGGCAATATGTTTGCTGCCAGACCACTTGCACTGTATAGGGTGATTCCCGTGACTTCAGCGCCGTTAAGGATTTGGTTCAATCTTGTGATGACTCTTTCCATGGCCTCTAAGAGGAATGCACTCACCATAATTAATTTCTCCTTAAATTTGAGTTCATAAATTAAAGTTCATTCAAGTGAACTCCCTTGTTATCACCCCATTCCCGCAGATACTTGAATAAAAAAATGACAAAAGTGCCTTTTCCTGCCTGAGAGCAGGATTGAAAGTAACGCGTACAAGGTTTGCATTTACCTTTTTTCAGTTTTCACTTACCTTTTTTCAGTTTTCATTTACCTGTTTGCGCTTTGCACTTGCCTTTTTTCGATTTGCACTTTGCTGTTTAAGGTTTTCATTTACCTTTTTTCGATTTGCATTTTGCTGTTTACGGTTTTCATTTACCTTTTTTTGATTTGTATTCAATATTTTTGCTTTTGGAGCGCGCATTTGGCAGGGTGCAATGCCGGAATTGCAAACACAAACAGCCGCATTTGCCGCAGGCCGGACGGCCTATTGGGCTGGCTCAGAAGACAAAAGTCATTGCCGGCTGAATGGGCTTTTCCCTGACCATGCCAAACGGCTCGATTTTTACCAGACCGTTTTTTATTTGACATTGTTGAAATGTTATTTTATCTTGAATTAGAGCACATCCCACTTCCTCAATCTTCTGACTCTGAGTGCTCGCGCTGCTACCATGATGGTGGGAAAAGGAAATTGTCGATGAAGCAAACAGGAATTGACAATGCATCACCTGACGAAATTTAAGCAGTTTGAGCATATATTTTCATAAAATATTTGAGCCAGCGCACTGATCGTATGTTGGCACGGTGATTTTTCTGTATTATTGATGGCTTTGTCTTGGTGCACCAATTTGCAACTTGCTTAAAGCTGATCGAATTTCGCCACAAGTTACTTTGGTAATGGCTCGATAGCAGTCTTTCACCAGATCAATATTATCCAATTTGGGATGATCTGTAGAAAGAGCAGACTGCGAAACTCGAGACTTTCTACAGATCGTGTCAAAAGTAAGGATATTGAGATCTATAGAATTATATGTTAGGGGTTAAATGCAAGATGAAAGTGCACCCCCTTTGATTAATTTTTCTTTCGATGATTTATTGATCAAGAAGTCACATGTTGAAAGCGTTTCAAGTTTATCATTCTGTTCGATGAATATTGATAAAGCTTGCCTTTTG
>JAJDAG010000187.1 GCA_029262005.1 Candidatus Zhuqueibacterota bacterium
ACCCGATCACCATGAAATAAATTTTAAAATTGGCCAAATTGAAGAAAATTTGGGACGAACCCAGGAAGCCATCCAAGCCTACAGCAACGAAATCTCGCTGAATCCTGAGCATGCATCCAGCCATTTTAATCTTGCCGTACTCCTCCACAAGTCCGGTAAATTTAAAGAGGCTTTGGCTTATTACCGGAAGTTCGTGGAGTTGGTTCCCGAGGATGACAAAAGAGCGATTCGTGTTCGTTCCATTCTCAGTGAGTTGGAGAAACTCAACTGAATGTGGCTGGTCGCGCACTCGATTGTATTGGCAGGTCAGAACAGGTCAATTTGTGGATTTGGTTGTTGATTTTTCTTTTTCGTGAGGAGGCGTGTTTGGCTTATCTCTTTTAAGGTGTTTTCGATCTTGTTTAAGAATCTCGATGGTTTAGTGTTCTCCGTTCGCCCCCAGATTGTACGCATACCTGCACTTGATAAATAAAGCTTGTTGCGAGCCCGCGTCATGCCCACATAGAGAAGGCGTCTCTCCTCATCGATATCTGTTCCTCTACGTGTATCTTGGTATGGAATTAGTTTTTCTTCACACCCTGCAATAAAAACGGTGGAAAACTCAAGCCCTTTCGATGCGTGCAGGCTCATCAATGTTACTCTGTCTGCTCTCCGGTCAAAGTCATCAATGTCGCTTTGCATTGCTATTTCATGAAGGAAACTATTCAAATTGTTGCCATGGGGTTTGGCCGCAAGAGTGAGTCGATTCAGTAAATTATTGTTTTCAACATCGTTCAAACTGGAAGCTGCAATGGGTAATTTGACTATTGCGGCAACCAAATGTGCAACTGATTCAGTCTTAGCCATTTGCTCTATAGTGGTTAGAGCCTGGGTAATGTTTTTCCCGCCTGCAATTTGTTGGGCGTTAAGCCCGGCGACGTTTTTGATTGATTGCAACGCGTCCCAAAGTGACAGGCAATTGTCTGCTGCATAGATAGAAAGTTTATTTATCGAGATTTCACCGATCCCGGATGTGCTGTTCAATAGAATGCTCTTTAGGCGTAAGGAATCGGTATTTGTATTAATAAAACTAAGATAATCAATGAGGCATCTAACGTTCTTTTGTTTAAAAAATGGGGTTTCCCCTATCGTTTGATACGGTATTCCGGATCTGCTGAAGGCCTCTTGCATGCTAGGTAGCAGCGCTTTCGTCCTGAAAAGAACAGCGATGTCTCCAAATGATATGAGTGGTTTGGCGTTTTCATCTTTTACACGTCCTGAGTCGATTGAAAAGTAGCTGGTGCCACCAACCAGGCTTTCGGTTGTATGAACAATGAACTCTGCCTCTGCCTTGTCTGTTGCCGCACGATGGATTGTCAATTTTGCTTTGCCGACAATATTTGACAAAAGCGGCATCTGCCGGGCTTGGGTTTCGCTTGCAAGCAATTGGCTTGAGGCTTTGAGTATTGTTTGGGTTGAACGGTAGTTTTGATTCAATTGGATGGGGTGCGCTTCAGGGAAGTCATGGCTGAACCTGTGAAAGTACTTTGCACTCGCACCGCGGAATCCATATATGGATTGGTCTGGATCGCCAATAACGGTAAGATGTCTTGCTTCGGATGACAGCAATTGAATTAATCGATATTGTGCTTCATTGATGTCCTGATATTCATCTACAAATAACCATTGAAATTGTCTGCTATATTTTCGCACCAGTTCAAAGTCATTGTTGAGTAAGTCGATGCTAAAGCAGAGCAAATCTTCGAAATCAAGCAGGCCTGCGTTGTGGAGCTTCTTCTGATAATTTTTATAGACACTTTGAAGGTTGGCAAATCCGGTTGCCGTTTCCAGCGCTTTCGCATCATCCTCGGAAATGAGATGATTCTTTGCGATGGCAATTGCTTCAGCGATCTGAGTTGCTTCACGCTTTGAAATGTCAGGCTCGATTTCAATAAGTAATTGAATTTTTTCTTCTTCCGTACAGATAGAAAATCCTTTTTTAAAGCCGACTTTCTCACTGTGTTCTCGCAGAATGGCCGCAGCCAATGCATGAAAAGTACATATTGTCAGCGATGATGTCTGGTGAGCAGAAAAATAGTTGCCCAGTCTATGCCGCATTTCAGATGCAGCCTGGTTCGTAAACGTAACCGCCAGAATGATTTCCGGCTGTATCCCCTTCTTTTCAATTAGAAATGCAATTTTGTCTGTAAGTATACGTGTCTTGCCGGTGCCTGGCCCTGCAGTGATGATGAGTGGTTTGGTTATTTCTTCAACGGCTTGCCTTTGTGAAATATTCAATTTTTGTAATGCACCGTCCACAGTGACTTCAGTTGCCGGAGCCATGTTTTGTTCGGAGACAGTAGGTGAACCCATGTCTTCGCTATTAAGTTTGTTTGGTTTTATCGGCGCGGTTTTATCGGTAGAGCCAGGTGATGTGTGCTCTGTTTTCCTTTTTACCTGTTCCTTTACTTTTTCAATAAACATGCTCAATTGAGTGGAATACTGTTTTCTCTCGTTTTCATCGAATAAGCGGATAACGCCAAATTCACCATCATAGCCGGCTGCAATGTTGATACTACCTTCTCGCATGCGTTTGATGCCTTCCGCCACCATTTCATTGCTGCATTTTGTAATCTCTTCAAGCGGCGCCTCCTGCAAAATGCTGAGTTCCGAGCCCATTTTTTTTAACATAAACTCGAATGCGGTTTGAACCCGTTTTGAGTTGACGCCCACGCCGTGAATTTCCGCCAGCAATTCCGGCAGTGGAGCCAGGCTTTTGAACGGGTGTGTTTTTTCTCCCTTTTCTCCTGGTTCGCGATCGGCCAGCTTTTCTACACGGTGCATGACGCCAACAGTCACCTTTTTGCCGCATTTAGTACAAATGCCCTGGTTTTGGATGGTTTCCTTTGGCTCCCAGCGGACTTTGCATTTTCTGTGGCCGTCGTAGTGGTACTTGCCTTCCTCGGGGAAAAACTCAATTGTGCCTTTAAATTGGTTTGGGTCGCCAGTCTTTAACGCATTGAAAATTGCCGGGTAGGAAAGCTCAGTGTCAAATACATTGGCCTCTCGGGCTAATTTCTGCGGTGAGTGAGCGTCGGAGTTGGAGACAAGTGTGTATTTGTCGAGAATGGACAGCCGCCAGTTCATCGGCGGATCTGAAGAGAGCCCGGTTTCAAGGGCGAAGATGTGTTTCGTCAAATCTCCGAAGCATTCTTCTACTGAGTCAAAGCCGGACATGGAGCCGAGCATTGCGAACCAGGGCGTCCAAATGTGCGCCGGAATCAGATAGCCTTGAGGATCAGTCTCCAGAACGATTTCGAGTAAATCGCGGGAATCCAGTCCGAGGATGGGACGTCCGTCCGAACGGATATTGCCGATTTTGTCGAGCCTGGCCTGAAATTTCTCCAGCGCATCAAATGACGGCATAAAAACCACATTATGAATTTTTCGAACCTGGTCGTGGCGTTTATAAATATTGCTAATTTCGCCGCCAAGCAAAAATCGGACAGGAGCCCGGCACGCTTTGAATACTTCCGGTTGAATTGATGCGGCGATTTCATCTTTTAGTTTGAACAAACCGTCTTCTGCCGGTTCCAATTTTTCTTTCATCTCCTGCAACCAGCCGGGGTGGGCGATATCGCCGGTGCCGACAACATTGACGCCTTTGAGTTGCGCCCATTTACTCAGGTGTTCCAGGTTAAGTTTTTTGCTCGTGGCTCTTGAGAAATAAGAATGTATGTGCAAGTCGGCGATTATTTTCATTTTGAAGGCTTAATAGATTCGAGGTTCTATGTAATGTGAAAGTGATTTAATCTCGTTCCGACGGTCTCCATCGTACGCTCCGTGTCGTGTTAGATTCGTCCATGAATTTTTCAAGACGCAGGATTATCCAGAACGGTATTCCCACGCAGAGCGATAGCAGCGAAAAAAGTTGTCACTGAAAATAACAGTCTTGATGGAAAACTACAACTGTTTTGATTGTTAATCTGCCTGATGTTTAACGCTCATTCCAAGAACCCAAACTTTAACTTTTTGACGGAATTGCAATTTTTACTTGCGTTTTATTATCGCGTTTTGTACTGTTTCGTTATCACGCATCCATAAATTGCAAGAAATTGCGACAACTCCTATTGATGAACGTGAGCACTCCGTTTTATGTGATTAGTTTCTCCCAACTTTGAACATTGCTGCGATGATCCCGGAACTGAAACGAGAAAATGTTTGATTGGGCAAGTAGAAAGTGACAGGTGAAACACTGCAACTGGATAAACTCAACTCAACTCAACGCTATACTTGCTATAGCTGATTTTTGATTCATTGCTGTATTTGGACAGAACCATGAAAGGGATAATCAATGAAAAGTGTTTTGTTGAAGAAACTTGAACGTAAGCTGGTCAACGCTTTAAGTCTGTCAGGACTTCATCATGGCAAAATCGGATTTGTCAATAGTACGGGGACTTTGAATTTCACGGGATGGCAGTGTAAAACCTGTAAAATTTGTCCACAGATAGTAAATGAGAAAAAGGTTGTGCGTTTTGAAGATCGTCGATGTTTTGCGAAACCGGTGGTAAACTGTGTTGGCATACCTGTTCTTGTTAAGAATAAATGTGTTGGTCTTTTAGTTGTCGGTGGCAACGAAGTGCCGTTGAATAGAATGCCGGAGACTTTCTCAGAAGTTGCGAAATTAGCTTCCATATATTTAAAACTTCTTCGGATTATGAATCTGTCTGTTCAACGCTGGGGAGAGGAGAACAAGATTGCACTTTTGGGAAATTATCCTGAGTTTTTACAAACACTGCATAAATTGGAAAAATTTGCCCGGTGTGAAAATTCGGTATTGATAACCGGGGAGAGTGGCACTGGCAAAGAGCTTTTTGCCCGATCGCTTTATCTTTTAAGCCGGCTCAATAACAAGCCGTTTCTTAGCGAAAATTGCAGCAGATTTCACCATGAGAGCCTGATGGTCAGTGAGTTGTTTGGCCATAAGAAAGGAAGTTTTACCGGCGCTATTGCCGACCACAATGGCATTTTTGAAGCTGCCGCCGGCGGTGTGGTCTTTTTAGATGAAGTTGGGGAATTGTCGCCGGCCGCTCAAAAGATGTTGCTTCGGGTAATAGAATCCGGCGAGATTAAGCCGCTCGGCAGTCAGGTGGTAAAGAAAGTTGATGTTCGAATCGTCTCAGCGACAAACCGGGATCTCAAGGCAATGGTTGAACAGGGTGCATTTCGTCAAGACCTGTTTTATCGCCTGGATTGCCTGTCGTTGTTTATTCCTCCGTTACGCGAAAGAGGAGAGGACTGGCAGTTATTGCTCGACTTTTATCTCAAGCGACTGAACCGGAAACACGGGAGCAAAAAACGCTTTTCCAGCGCGGCAATAAAACTGCTGCAGTTGTATGCATGGCCCGGCAATATCCGGGAACTAAAAAATATTGTCGAAACCGGTTTTTGGAGCAGCGAAAACGAAGTGATTGATGCTAAAGATTTTGCAAGCAAGCTGCAAAAGCCGACGACAACAGCGCGGCATTTTTTTGATGTTGAGCCCTATTATCGCCGGATGGTTAAAGACGGGCAAAGTTTCTGGGAAGTGATCTATCAGCCATTTTTGGCCCGGGAGCTAAATCGCAGCCAGGTAAAAGCAATTTTACAATTTTCTTTAAGCCAATCCAACGGCGGCTATAAAGGCTTGCTGAATTTGTTTAATATGCCTCCCGGAGATTACAAAAAATTTGTCAATTTCCTGCGAAACCATGGATTGAATGATTGCTGAGTCAAGCTGTGGCAAGACTGAGTCAAGTTATTGCTTGACTGGGGTTAATTGGGCCGCTTTTTGACAACAGTGGTAATTTCATGAAAATTAAGAGATTGGCTTTACAATTATTTTTTGGCGCATTTTTTGATATTGAAGAATTGTGACAGGATATATTCTGTTATTATTCCTTGCAAGGGAAGTTTTTAAACAAAAAAGTAAGCATCTAACAAAAGGAGAATTTATCATGGCAAAAGGACTGCTTCATTTGGAAGTTATTGATACAAGCGAACTAACCTCCGTTGACTCGCCAGGACCATTGGCAAAAGGTTCTGGTTGCGGATTTGGATGTGACGGTAGTGAGGGGGTATTTTGCGGATTTTGGTGTAGTTAGTATTCCTAAGTAACGAGCAATTGATGGAGAAAGAGGTGAGCTCACCTCTTTCTCTTCTATTTGTCTATTTTTATAATGCGAGACTCACTGAACTCTAATAAGGAGATTCTATCATGGAAAATAGACATTTCTTTCAACCAAATTGTTTTAAACTGTCGTTTTTTCTTTAGCTTTGATAATAATATCTATCTAGGCTCTGTGTTGTTTTGTATGGGTAACATAAACGAAGGAAGGCCACAGAATTGAACGAATGAAACACCGGCAAAAAAATGAGATTGAAACAGCACCCGGT
>JAJDAG010000188.1 GCA_029262005.1 Candidatus Zhuqueibacterota bacterium
TCCATATAATATTGCGTGGCTTCGGAACCTCACTCCCAGAATTACTTGCCTTTGTATCAACATAAAAGCTGGCTGACGATGCAGTTCCGGCCAGTGAAAATGTAAACAAAATAGCGATTACAACCAGTAAATTGGTCAAGGTGGCAAGACTATCTCTCTTCATAAATGGTATTCTATTTGACATCACACGCGCCAGTAGAATCCCCACCATACCTGCAACGCCAAAACTTATCGTGCCGAAAAAAAGCTCCTCAATCTGCATCAGGCGAGGTTGCAAGGCAAAAAATTTCAAGTTGACTGCAACCAACAAAAACAGCGGTAACAAAGCCACGCGTAGGAACGCCGGCACAACGCTACCACTGTTTTCACTAAAAGACAACGCAGTTCGAAAAAGTATAAGCACGAAACCTAAACAGACAAAATCCGCCAACAAGCTTACTGGGTTAAACATGCCGACAGTAGGTGTAAGCGCCACGTTGATGTAATAAAGACCGTAGAGTAGAAAGTAAAAAGCAAGAAAAATTCCCGGCAGGAAATCGGGGTGGTCTGAGCGCCACCAGCGGTGCCTGAAAACAACGCTAAACCATCTAAAGAGGACGGCAAAAACGGCACCAACGAATACACCAAGCAAGCAATACAAAACCCCGAAAAACAAGAAAGTGCGCAAATGAATCACCGAATACGCGGATGCAAGGATCCATTCAGCCACGAACAAGATCAATGCGCCGCAACAACCCACGATAATTGAATTTTTAATTGGAACTGAACTAATTTTCATAAAAATTTCCGTGAGTTTGCCCTGAACAACTGGCCTGAGAACGATTTGCGAACGCGTCAGATACAAGCAACACTAAGCTTCTTTTATCTTTGAATTGATTCAACTGGTTCCTTCCGGACATTTCCGATTCGGTGGTGAGAAAAACTGTCTTGCCAGACTTGCAATCGCGTGAGCATCGTATCGGCCAGAGCGGGCTGATTGGCAATGGTGTTGTGCATTTCCTTAGGGTCCGTCTTGAGATTGAAAAGTTCTGACTTTCCATTCGATGCCCATATATATTTTACTAAGTCCTTTTTTTGAATTGAAAAAATTGCCTTCAGATCACGGTAGTATCTTCCCGGATTTCGCTTTGCCTTTGAGTTGTGTTTTTGTTCAAACAGCTCAGCGATGATTGCGTGATCAACAATATCAAACGGTTGCCCCTGCACGCCATTTGGGATATCAACGCCAAGGTAAGAAAGGATCTCCGGCATGACATCAACTGTCTGAACAAGTCGGTCGGAACGCCCTGCATTCTCAGCTTGTGGGTACTTTAGCATCATCGGGATATTAATGAGTTCGTTGTACAGATCAGTCTGATGTCCAAATGAATTGTGCTCGCCAAACAGCTCACCATGATCTGAGCTAACGATGATCAAGGCATCCTCATAGATATTCATAACCCTGAGCTTTTCAAACAATACAGCCAATTGCATGTCAAGAAAGCTCAGCCGACGTTGAACGCCCGCGCTCCAAAATGCATTCTGCGCCGGTGCAATTTCGTCCTTGAAATGCACAATGTTAGGCGGATTGAACTTCTTGAATACTTTCTTTCCCATTTTACGGTCAAAACCGTACATGGAGTCATACGGATCAGGTAAAAAAGCGATACCGTTATGAGCATCCATATAATTAATGAAAAGAAAAAACGGTTGTTCCGGGGTTCGGCGCTCTAACCACTCAAACACAGTAGCATTAATGTCAGAAGCCAGGCTAACTCGATTGACCCACAAATGTCGTAAGCGAAAACTATCTTGGGGAAAACTTTGAAGCAGCTTTCCCCACAGCAGGCTGAAAACAAAAGGAGGAGAGTCGAAATAAAACTGAAAACCTTGTCCAATCCCTTTATTTCGTGATAATGCGGCATGGTTCGACACAATCGCCGCTGTTTGATACCCTCTTGACGCCAAAATCTCAGCGATTGTCAGATTCTCCGGTGACAATGGTTTCGCTATCCTTTTACCATTCCAATGATGGGCGCCATGCCTTGAAGAATACATGCCGGTGAACATAGAAGCATGAGATGGAAAAGTCCAAGGTGCAGTCGAAATAGCATGGTCGAAAACCAAAGCCTCCTGTGAGAACTTCCTTAAGTTCGGCATCGTATCCCGTTCGCCGCCATAAACCGAAACATGATCGCGGCGGGCCGTGTCCATGACTATCCATATAATATTACGTGGCTTCTGAACCTCGCTCTCCGAATTACTTTCCTTTGTATCAACATAAAAGCTAGCTGACGATGCAGTTCCGGCCAGTGAAAATGCAAACAAAATAGCGATTACAATCAGTAAATGGGTCAAGGTTGCGAGATAATCTTTCTTCATGAAAGCTATTCTATCTGACATTACACGCGCCAACAGTATCCCCAGCAGCGCGGCAACGCCAAAACTTATCGTGCCGAAAAAAAGCTCCTCAATCTGCATCACGCGAGGTTGCAAGGCAAAAAAACGCAAGTTGACGGCAACCAACAATGACAGCGGCAACAGAGCCACGCGTAGAAACGCCGGCACAACCCCGCTTTTCTTTTCACCAAAAGACAGCGCCGCACGGAAAAGTATGACCGCGAAACCGAAACAGATAAAATCCGCCAACAAGCTAAATGGGGCAAACATGCCAATCGTTGGTGTGAGCGCACCGTTTATATGGTAGAGGCCGTAAATTAAAAAGAATACAGCAAGAAAAATTGCCGGCAGAAAACCGGGGTGGTCCGAACGCCACCAGCGGTGCTTGAAAACAACGCCAAACCATTTAAAAAGCACGGCAAAAATGCACCCGACGAATACACCGAGCAAGCAATACAAAACACCGAAAAACAAAAAAGTGCGGATGTGAATTATTGAATAAGAGGAGGCAAGGATCCATTCAGCAATAAACATGATCATGCTACCGCAGCAACCCAGCAATAGTGAATTTTTGAAAGAAACTTTCATAAACAGTCTTTTATCTTTGAACTACAGTTCATTTTCTAATTTTAAACGATTCGTTGAAACCGAGCCCTTAGTGAAAAACAATTACTTCATCTCGCTCTTTTCAGACATCCATTCCTGTCCGGCGAACATCCGCTTGTCAAACCGTACCAAATCAAACAAAGACGCGACAAGTTCATTGTTTTTGCCAGCCCGGAAAGGATTCAAAAATTCCCAGACGATCTCTTTGTCCGGCGTCACTTCAAATGCGCGGCCCGTATTTGATTCTGTGATTAGTGTATTGCCATTTGCCAGCCGCTGATTAGAGCTACAGGTCTGTGAAAAGAATTCATTTTCTTTTGTGCCACGATACAGCCATACCACTTCCTGCGTAAGCGGGTCTATTTCTATCACTTTAGACTTGCCGCCATCGCCCAGGTTGTCAAACAGCATGATATGGCCATTGTCAAGCAAAGTTGGCTGGTGCTGGAATATCCACATGCCGGTCATTGCCCAAACAACGGTTTCCTGCTGCAAGTCGATAACAGCAATAAGTTGCATTGTAGGAATGGAAATCAGTGCATTTCCCTTCGCAAACATCGGGTAGGCGGCACCAAGACGGCCATCCATTATTTCCAGTGTGTTCGTGTGAAAGACATCGCCTTTTCGCTTCATATTTATCAAAACCGAAGCGTACTCCGAGTTAAGAAAGCAATCCAGAATTGAGACACTCTTTAACGCCTTTCCGTCCGGAGAAACCTGAGTAATAAAGTCTTCGAGAAATCTCTCCTCAAAAATAATGGACGGGTGTTGCTTGCGCCACTGGCGCGTCAACGTAAAAATTGTGCCGCTCTCAGCAACAAAAAGATCGTGGTGATTTCGACCCTGATAAGCCCAGAGCAAGTTGGATTGCGCATCTAGTTTAATAAGGCCAATGCCTTCAAAAACAGCCAGAAGATCGCCATTTGGATACAAATGCGCCCGCCGCCAAAACGTTTGATGAAGACGCCACTCATCAAAAGGCAGCGGCTCGGACCAAACATCCTCGAAAGCGTAGCGCCACTTGTGCCGAAGCCTTCCCTCCATGTCAATGAGATGCGCTTCAGGTCCATGCCCGGAAACAAACAAATTCAGACCATCCGCTGCCAGGCCTTTGCTATATAAAGTCACGTTCTCGACATCTTTAGCTGACTTTGAACCGCGCAAATAAGGCAGGGATGCAAGTTTGGCAAGCGCGTCACTCTTTTGTTTATCAAGGGTTTCGTTTTCGCTATGCCTGGCAACGTGCCAGAACCCCTCGCCAATATCGCGAAATGTGATGGTTGAATCGATTTTAGCAGGTTTGTTGGCAAAAGTCTGATGCACTGACTGCAGTGCCTTGAAGGGGAAGAATTCATAAGTTGCCGACAAGAGGCCATAGACAAATCCTGCGAGGCCAATGGCTAACCAAATTCCGTAGCGTGTTAAACGCTGATTTTGTTCAGCTTGCATATTGTTCCTTAGAGGTTAGTCGGTTTTGGGGGGGGATGCATTCAGCTTAGAGTCAGCATTTGGCAAGTGTTCAACCTTGTACACATAAAAATTCTGCTGCAAATACCGACTCATTGGCTGCTTGTATACAGGCGTCAATTTTAACTGACTTTGCAATCCTTTGCCGCCTTGGGTCTCGAGTTCCCAATTCGTATCACATAAATACTCTATTTTTTCATCTCTAATGTAACCGGCGAGATTCCGATCTTTCAAATACGGCACCAAATCCCAGCCGTTGATGAGCCCATCAAGATTGACAATGTGGCGGCCTGAATAATAGCCAATTACGCCGGCATTCCAGGAACCGATGATGGCGTCCTTCGGTAGATTCTCGGATATCCAAATCGCTGCCCGGTAACGGTGGTCATTGGTCGATACTTTCCAATCGGGGTACTGCGTCTCTCCACCCCAGTAATGGCTCACCATTTGATACGAACTGACAAGGATCAGGAGTCCAAGCCAGACAGTGGCCAACGACAATCGGAGCTTGACGGGCAGTAATCGCGAGGCCGTATAAGCAAAACTAGCTGCGACGAGCGTTGCCACCAAAGTCGTGATTAGAAGTTCGCTCTCCACCAGCCACCAGCGCACAATAGCATAGCTGCTCTCAAATGGATACAGCAAAATGGAGATGCAAGCGTTTAGCAAACAGAACGCCGGAACGAAGCTGAACGGCGACAATCGGCGTATGCGCTCAGCAAGAAATCCCAGCCACTCACGCGGGCGTCCAAGCGCCAATGGGAAAAGCAGCAAAGCTCCGAAAGTGATGGCCATAGTACGGAAGTTGACAATTCCGTCAAGGAAAATGCGGCCACCAGCTAACCAGGTTCCATCCAGCGCCCGGGACTTGGCGAACCAGGCCATCCGTCCTTGTGCGAATGTATAAACTTCCTGCACGTAACGCCCAGAGGCCACATCCTTAATGTTGTGGTCCTCCCGGAACCGTTCTGCTCGCACCGATTTGACCGCCCCGCTGACAGGCAGAATATGGCTGGTCGTTACATAATTCCAGGCAAAATAAGGCACAAGCAAAACACTTGCTAAAGCACCGATTACCAACCCGCGCGCAATCTTCTGCCGAAGTGAGCTATGCGAACCATGGATAAGGTAAAACCCCAGGAGACAGGGAATTAGTAAACCGGCATTCAAACGGCTCAGGGCAGTCAGTCCCAGCAGCAAGCCCAGCACCACAGCATGTTTGAACATTCCCCGTTCACGGAACCTGCGGTGGTAAAACACAATAGTCGATACCAACAAAAATGCATAGAGGCTATTTTCCATGCCCCAAACTCGTGTCCAGACAATGCCAAGGGAAAACAACAAACCACCGGCGGCGGCAGTCGCTGTGCCAACGGAAACTTGCCGTGCCAGCAAGTGGAACAGCAGTATACAAGAAGCAAAATGAAATGCGGCGGCATAGGCGACAAAAATGCGCGCCAGGATATTCGTATCCGTAATGTTAACCCAGGCCAGCACCTGAGCTGTCGCTGTCAGCAGCCAGGCCCAAAGCGGCTGCACACCGTTGGTCGGATGAATGCCATCAAACGTCCAGAAGCCGTAGGTCGGGTAATTGGCAGCTACTTTGAAGTAGTAGAAGGCGTCGTCACCGCGGTGAATAAACTCCTCCAACGGTACAAGGGCGTTTGCCAAAAGCAAAACCAGAGAAAAGGCCAACATGCACAGAGCATTGCGCCTGAACTTGACTTGGAAATCCCGGTACTCATCCGCCTGCTCCATCCTCGGCCACGACCCAATGGAGAACGTTCCCAATAGATGGCCTTTTGCGCTTTGTATGCTGCTATTCATTTATTTGTTCGTGTAGGCGGGGACGTTCGATTCTGCTCTAGTCGAATAAGGTACCAAATTCTCGTTGGCATTGCCCTCCGGCGGAGTTACATCTCTCGCAGCCCCCTCCAATACTGCTCTCGGAATAATCAGCATTGCAAAAAGAAGCAGGAAATTTCTAATTTTACTTTCATTCTTGTTTTCGATTTCCGGTTGTCCCAGAGAAATTGTGGCGATAGTGCAAGCGGCCGCTTTTTAGTAGAAAGTTCTGCCAGGCGCTTATTCCATCGCTCACGAAAGCACGGCCACTATCATGATTGCTGTTCGATCTCACTCAGGATGCCGCTGATGGTTTCGCTCCCTTCCTGTTCCACCAATTTCTCCAGAATAATATCGGACAACTCGGAAATCGTCTGTTTTTCGAAAAAAGTCTGTAGGGCCAGATCTATATTGAACCGCTCCCTGACACGTGCCGTCAAGCGAGCAGCCAACAATGAATGCCCGCCAAGTTCATAAAAATCATCATGAATTCCAACATTGTCAATACCAAAGATGTCCTGCCAAATGTCGGCCAGAGATTGCTGGACATCATCCGAGGGTGCAACATACTCGTTGCTCATCACTGGCCGGGAGTACTTCGTTTGGCCACTCTGTGAATCTTCTGTGCCCGCCTCGCCGTTTTCGGAGCCTTGGCCTTCAGTGGGAAAAAGAAATTCAAATTGTTTGTGTAAGTCTCTAGTCACCACAACAACCTGGCCCAGATTGGTATTGAGAGTTCTGCAAAGTGCGTCAACGCCTTCTGCAGGTTTGATCGCAACTTCGAGATCCCGCTTGCGCTCATCCGTCATGTCGGCCGGGTCGGTTGACACGCTCATACCCACATCTGCCCAACTATCCCAATTAATGGCAACCGTGTGGGTATTACTTCGGGAATTTTGATAATTAGCAAAAGCATCCAGGAAATCATTTGCAGCACCATAATCAAACTGGCCGGCAAAACCAAACACGGAAGCGATGG
>JAJDAG010000189.1 GCA_029262005.1 Candidatus Zhuqueibacterota bacterium
CAATGAATCAATCGATAAAACTGAAGCTGTTGAACCGAAAAACGGTGGAGTGGGACTCCACCAGCATGGCTGTCTATTTGACAAAAACCGCCTTAGGAAAATTGTCTAAGTATAGACATTTTTTTGTTTACATTTAGACAATTGAAAATGATGAGCAAACGGGTCAGTAATAAGTTAGCTCTAACGCAATGTAAGTGCCTCAAAGGAAAATAATAGATGACAAAAACGGATTTGGACTTTGCTCTATCATATGCGGGAGAAGATTCGGGAATTGCAGAGGAGATCTCGCAACGACTTAGTGAATTAGGGTTTTCAATCTTTTTTGCGGAAGCGCAACGTCACCTTTTGGTAGGCCTCGACGGTGAGAAGCTTTTCGAAGAACTGTTCTCAAAGTCGAAACAAGTGATAGTTTTCATTTCAAAGAACTACAAACGTAAAGAATGGACAAGGCTTGAATGGGATATTATTAAAGAGCGGGAACTCACCAATCGATTTATTCCAATTCGAATCGATGACACAAAAATCATGGGCTTACCCTCCAACATTTTTTATATTCGTTTTTCCGGCAAAAATTATGATGAAATTACTCGTGCTTGCGTGACCAGACTTATACAATACGAAAGAGATCAGGGTATTGAAAGGCCGAATGAGTTCGAACAGATGCTAAGTGCCATACAAAACGAAAGTAAAGGTGCTCTGGCGAAAGCTTTTCAACTTGTCAATGACCAAAGAAAACGTGATCCTCTTGGCGATTGCGCCCTTCCGAACGAAGATTACGAGCCGTGCTACGAAATTATTAACACTGAATTGCTGAACTTTTCAGTGGTGAAACGCCGAGCAGTCAAAATTCTTGTTCCTCCGAGACTATCACAAGACGAGCTTCGTTTTAACTTGCAGCACTGCGCAGCGTTGCAATTTAATGCCTTCAAGCCTGATGCCATTTCAGTTTTAGCGTACAGTAAGAATCCAGATGGGGTTAATGTAAATGGAGCTTTCACAGCAGGAAAGGTAGATTTCGCTCCATTTGGTCAATGGGGAAAGGCCCAAGATGGCGTAGCTTACAATATTCCTGTAAAGGAATACGATTACTCAGTGAAATTCGCGCCAGATTACTTTGTCAAATAAAACATTCGAGTTTGGAGCTAACAATTCATTCACCTAACAAAAGGACGCCGTTTTTTTTAGTTAACTCGTGCTCCTTCAAAGCCTCACTTGAGATTCGAAGTTGAGTGAAATCAATCCCTTTTGCAGGTGATGATCACGTTAAAAATACTTCAAGGGTCTTGGAAAAAATGTCGTGCTCGTCTCTTTGCCAGAAATCAGTACATAGTCTCTATTGCGAATGAATAGTTCTCTGAAAACAGCAATTCCAATTCTCGTAAGCACCCTTTTCTTGAGTTGTGTTGAAGTTGACAGGCATGCCGAAGGCCCGAGCGAAGAAGTTATCAATGACAGCACGGCCATTTTCACTCTTGCACGGCAAGATATTGAAAAGACACACAATGCATCGTTTGACATTGAAAAAGCTAGGCTTCCCCAAAACAGCTACGTCGTAGACACAACGCACTCGTCGATTCAATTTAGAGTAAGACACTGGGGCATCTACGATATCATCGGTCGCCTCGAAAGTTATGAGGTTGTGGCCTACAGCGATAAAGATGACTTTGCGGACATGGTTGTCGAAGCCCGGCTTAGGCCGGCAAGTATCAACATGCCAAATATGGAAATGGCAAATAACCTGAAAGGAACAGGTTTAGGATTTTTTGAAGTAAATGAGCATCCTGAGATTCTCTTCAAAAGCACGAAGGTGAGCATGATTTCGGACAGCGTTTATCATTTGATAGGGAATATGACCGTTAAAGACATCACTCAGGAAGTTACGTTTGAAGTAAAATTTAATGGATTTACGCACCCACCATCGAAGACGATTCCTGGTTTCACTATGAATGGCACCATCAACAGACTTGATTTCAATCTTGGGGGTACGGATCTGTTGCCAGGGAATGGGTTGCCAATGATCGGTGAAGAAGTCCATATTACAAGTAACTTAAGACTCATTCGCAACTACGATTGACAAAATACATTTTGCCCGAGAATCGAAGCTAAGCCATTGAGAGTTGAATCAGCAACGGAGGGAGAGAGAAAGGGGACTCAAAGCAGAGAAGAGTTCGTCCTGCAACTGACAAGTAGCCGATGCAAATAACAGTTGTCGCTAACAATCGGAGGAGGAGCAATCCACAAATTTCGCTCGCCCTGGGATTCCTCACAGGCCGAGCGAAGTTGGCTGGTGCGACTGAGCATAAAGTTATATTGTAGATCAGATAGTTCAGCTCTGCGTTTTCATAGAAAGCGTACTTGCTAAAACGGCTGTGTTAATCTTGCAATTTGGAGATACTCTGGTGTTAACATTCCGATGTACGAAAAAAGCTCGTGATTACTTTCAGATCAATCCTCAGGAAATCAATGAATCCTCAACCGCGATTTTAAACGAATGGTATCTCAATATCGCCCCTACAGTTTTGGGTAACTTCTTGCTCTTCGTAGATGCTCCGACCAAGCTAACCGTTGTTGTGCCTTGCGACGCGATAACCGATGTGGGGGCTGCTTTTTGTAGAAGTGCAATCGCGTTGTATGAGAGACTTGAGTTTCCAGACGAACTTATCTCAGATGAAGCGCAACAAATTGTTACAGCTATCTATACGAAGACCAAAAGCAGGAGTGTTCTCGGTTGTATGAATGATATTGCTTATCACGTTCAGTTCTGGGCGGAGACGGCACTTGATATTGGAACAACTATCGAAGCATTGGAGGAAAGCCTTAGTCTGGTGTTGCATGGCCCGGCCCCTTACAAATATCCGCTCGAGACGGTTTGGTCACAGATAGCAGAGCGGTATCCTACTTATGATAACAAAGTAAAAGTAGAGCGCGTCACGAAACGTGTTTGGTCTGAGAAAGAAAAAATCAAGCCTTTCTTTGAAGATCTTTCGGATGATTACGGCGAATGACAGACCGCTGCGCCTACATTTGAAGATAGATACGATAACATAACAACGTTTACACCGGACGCATACTTTAAATAAATTTTATGTACAAAACGAGCGCGGCATAGCTGAGCGTTATTTGAAAAAAAATACTTGTAATTCAACTGTACTGTAGATACATTGTAATTATGAAAACAAGAATAATACAAATAGGGAACTCGCAGGGCATCCGTATCCCTAAGGTCATGCTTGAACAAAGCGGTTTAAGCGAATATGTTGAGATCGATGTTAATAAAGAGCAAATAACCATAAGGCCAGCGCGGAAAATACGTGACGGATGGTTTGAAGAGTTCAAAAAGATGGCTGCAGCAGGCGATGCTCAACTTCTGGATGAAGAAAATTTGGGCACACAAAGTAGCTGGGACGACACAGAGTGGACTTGGTAGATGGCAGTCAATCGGTTTGATATCTATCTGGTTAACCTTGACCCGACACAGGGAAAGGAAATTAAGAAAACACGTCCATGCCTGGTGATTTCGCCCGACGAAATGAACCATTTCATTTCAACGGTTATCATTGCGCCTATGACCACGAAAGGACGTAACTATCCAACAAGGATTTCTTGTAAATTTCAGGGCAAGGCAAGACAAGTCGTACTCGACCAAATTCGTACAGTTGACAAAAGTCGCCTGGTTCGGAGATTAGGAAAGATTAGCCTGAAAACTAAAATGCGCGTAATTTTGGTGCTTAACGAAATGTTTGCTCTTTAGTTGAAAGGGCGCACTTGAAGCTAAAAACTGTGAATTTGTGAATGACACACCTTTGATACCTCTTCCAGGAACTACAACGATTCGGCAATCGCATTCACCAGCACAGCTTTAAATAACCTAAATTTCGCCAGAATTTAAACATCCCTTTGAGCCGGGCTCGCGGCACTCACAACAATGCCACGTCAAATAACAATTGAAGATGCCAATCAAGTTGCGCGTCTGGCTGCGCAAGAAATCGAAGTCTGGTTGCGAGATTTTAAAGAAACCATCGATGTTGTGAACGTTGAAAATAAGCCTGAATATCAGGCCAAAGATATTGACTTGCTCTGGACAACAAACAAGCGTACTTTTAAAATTGAAATTAAAGGCGATCGCTGGCATAAGACAGGCAACTTTTTTTTTGAAACTCACAGTAATAAAGAGCGGGGCACACCTGGCTGTTTTATGTATACGGAAGCAGATTATGTATTTTACTATTTTATTGAGCCGGGCAAACTGTATTGTTTGCCCATGCCTGCCACCAGAGAATGGTTTGTTCTACATAAAAATAAATTCAGTGAGCGTGAAACAACAACCCCGGTCTCAGGCGGTATTTACACTACTGTCGGGAGATTGGTGCCCATTTCGAAAGTTTTGCAGCAAGTAAAAGGGGTGCGAACTGCGGAATTGAAAAGTTTAACATCTTAATTAAAGGAGCGTGGAGATGAGAAAAGCAATTGGTTTGATGTTTGGTGTTTTGGTTTTGTTTGTCGGTTGCCAAAAGAGCGATTACAAAGAGGTACAGCAATACACCATTGAGCAGTTTATGAATACGACAACGATTTTCGGTAGCGCCTTTTCAGCAGACGAGCAGAATATTTTGTTTTCAAGCAACCAGAGCGGTGTGTTCAATGCATACACAGTGCCTGTTGCCGGTGGTGAGGTAACGCAGCTCACTCATTCGGACGGTGATGCGGTTTTTGCTATTTCATTTTTTCCAAATGATGGGCGCATCTTGTTCAGGGGCGATAAAGGCGGGAATGAAATCTGGCATATTTATCTCCGCAATGAAGATGGCAGCATCAGTGATTTAACACCGGACGAAAATGCCCGGGCTGTGTTTTACGGTTGGAACCGGGACAAAAAGAGTTTCTACTTCGGCTCAAATAAGCTGAATCCAAAATTTATGGATGTTTATGAGATGAATGTGGAGACGTTTGATGCGGAACTCATTTACCAAAATCAGCAAGGGTTAAATTTCAGTGATATTTCAAATGACCGAAACTACATTGCTTTCAGCAAAACCATTACGACGAATAATTCTGAGATGTACCTTTATGACACTCGGTCGCGCGAGTTAAAAAATCTTATTCCTCATGATGAAGACATCAGTTTGAACCCTCTGGGTTTCAGTAATGATTCAGGCAGTCTCCTTTTTCTGACCGACGAAAATGACGAATTCCAGTATCTTATGAAGTTCCAGCTTGAATCAGGAGAAAGCGAACTGGTAGAAAAAGCGGACTGGGATATCATGTACGGCGCATTGTCTTACAACGAAAAATTTCGTGTAGTCGGCATTAATAATGATGCTCGCACCGAAATCAAGATCGTAAACACCGAAACCGGATATCCAGTGCGCATTGACAACTTGCCGGATGGAGACCTCACATCAGTTAATATTTCTGAAAGTGAAAAACTGATGACTTTTTACCTGAGCGGCTCCAGGTTTCCTCGCAACCTTTATGTTTTCGATTTTGAAACCGGAGAATCGCGTAAGTTGACAGATTCTCTCAACCCGGAAATCAAGGGCGATGATTTAGTTGATGCTACGGTAATAAGATATAAATCTTTTGATGATTTGGAGATTCCAGCCATCCTTTATAAGCCGCACCAAATTAAACCTGGCGAAAAGGCACCGGCCCTGGTCTGGGTGCACGGTGGTCCGGGTGGTCAGTCACGAATCGGCTATGTCGATGTTATCCAATACCTGGTGAATCATGGTTACGTTGTGTTGGCAGTTAACAATCGCGGCAGTTCCGGCTATGGCAAAGCCTTTTTCGCACTGGATGACCAGAAGCATGGTGAGGATGATTTGCTTGATTGTGTCAAGGCCAAGGACTTCCTGACCGCAACAGGATATGTGGATGAAAACAAGATCGGTATTATCGGTGGTAGCTACGGCGGTTACATGGTGCTGGCGGCGCTGACTTATCAGCCGCAAGCATTTGATGTGGGTGTTGATATTTTTGGTGTAGCGAATTGGGTGCGTACGTTGCAGAGTATTCCTCCATGGTGGGAGGCATTTCGGTTGGCGCTGTACAAAGAAATGGGCAATCCCGAAACAGACCTGGAATATCTGAAGAGAATTTCGCCTTTATTTCATGCGGAAAATATTGTTAAACCACTTATTGTTTTGCAAGGCGCCAATGACCCGCGTGTGCTGAAGGTGGAATCCGATGAAATTGTTGAAGCGGTGAGAAAAAATGAAGTGCCTGTTGAGTACGTTGTTTTTGACGACGAGGGCCATGGTTTTCGAAAGAATGAAAACAAAGTTCGCGGCTATAAGGCCATTCTCGAATTTCTCAATGAACATCTGAAAGGACAGGATGGTGCACCGGCGATGTCCAGCAAAAGTGAATAACAGTTTGTGATTTCATAGAAAAGGCTCAAACACAGCGCGTGTTTGAGCCTTTTTTTTAATGTGTTTTGGATGAATCGTTGCTCAAGCTGCTTGCCAAAAGGCTTGCCAGTGCCAAGCGTTCTGCATCGGCATCTCCCATTTGATTGCCCGCAGTTGACCTACTGTCTGAGCTTGCAACGTAATTTTCAAGCCGGCATGAGGGCCCCATTGTTAATATCAAATGTCTGGCCGGTGATTGAGGTTTGATTGTCGGCCACGAGAAACTGTATAAGATGGGCGATTTCATCCGGCGTGCTCATTTTTCCAAGTAAAACATCAGACATTGCTCTTTTGAATACATCTTCATAGGATGAGCCGGTAGCGTCCGCGGAGTGTTGTAACCCTTCTTTGGCCATTTTTGTTTCAACCCATCCGGGGCAGACCGCGTTTATCAATATTTTTTCTATAGCAAACTGGACGGCCCAGGAGCGCATCAAACCCAGCAATCCTGATTTTGCAGCGCAGTAGGCTGAGTAGTTTGGTACGCCCAATTTTGCTAGAATTGAAGATATTAAAACGATATGCTTGAAGGTTAACCGACTCCGGCGCAGGTAGGGCAAACATTCATTGACGAGTACATAAGTACCTGTTAAGTTGATGGATAGCACTTCATCCCATCGATCGTTTTTGCCATAAGTGTTCGCGCCGCCAACACCGGCGTTTGCTACTATCCCGTCAAGACTTTCGAGGCCCGCCTGTTGCAGTCCGGTCGCAATGGCTGCACCATCCCGCACATCAGCCACAATAATGGCGTGACGGTCAGGGTCACTCAGTTCAGCACGGGTGGATTGTAATGTCTCAACAGTTCTTCCTAATAATAAGATGCTGTGCCCTGCTTCAGACAGTCGTTTTGTGATTGCCGAACCAATGCCGGTGCCTGCCCCGGAAACCAAATAGGTTGCCATTTTCATTCTCCAATGTTAATAAATTTGAATCGCATAACCACCGGCAAATGGTCGGATGCCTGCCCTGCTTCATGGGCTACAAAAGCCTCGATTGCTTTCATTCGGGTAGTATCGTAAAAAATGTAGTCAATCTTCATTGCAGGGTTCGCAGATGACCATGTGAAGCCCTGGGACTCGGACTCGGCAAAAGTTGCGGGTGAAAATGCCGCTGCCATGCCTAGTTCCTGCAGAATTGTTTTGATGGTGGGATCGTGCAGGTCGTTCTCCAGAGGCCGGCTACCAGTGCCGGCAGCAAGTCCGGCGTAAGGTGAGAGACTGTTAAAGTCGCCGATGAGCAGTACTGGATAATTTTGTTTGTATTGCCGCAAAAGCGCTAAGATCGCCACTGCCTGACGCGCTCGAGTTGCTTGCTCGTAGGCTTCAAGGTGAACATTAATAATGATCAATTCCCTGCCAATATCTATTTTTACGATTTGCGCAAGACGATCAATGTAGAACGCATTCCAGTAAAATGGCATCTCAGTTGGCCTCTCAAGAACCACTCTTTGGTGAAAGGAGAGCGGAAATTTACTTAGAATCGCTTGCCCTGAAAGCACTTTACCAAAATGTGATGATGGGGGCCAGTACGGATAAGCCACATAGTTCTTGTCCCAGTTGACCGCATAGGCCATGTGCGGGAAAGATGCCTGTCGTGAAAGTGCGTCCGCCTGATTTATATTGTGTGAGCGGTGCGAGCGTAGGTCGATTTCCTGCATTCCAACAAAATCCGGTTGCACTGTTTGCAGCAAGTGGACAACGCTGTTGAGATTTTTCTGGTAGAATTCTCTGTTTTCTCGCACACGGGCACCATTTGACATGCCGGCCAGGAATCCGACATTGTATGTCATGACGGTAAAGGTGTCATTTGCGGCTGTTTTGTGGGCAGTTTGTTCAGAGGTGGAAGTGAGCTGGGTCAAACCGGGTTCAGTCAATGTACCTGAGCTTGCCCAGACAAAAATAAGAATGACTGTAAGACTAGTGAAGGCACCGGCAAGAAATGCATATTTGACTCTATTCATGGTGAACATAAAGAGTGGTTAAATTTAAGAAAATGGTAGATGGAGAACATCTTTTTCAACAAGCAAGTTGATTCAATAACACTGAGCGTACCTGAAAGCCTGGCAAAAATACTCAGGGCAGAGCAGCGTTGTGACATCACGTCAAGCCAACAATGAAGACGACATTCGCGATCAGATTAATTGCCGAAAGAAGCGCATAAAATGCGAACACTGTTTCCATACGAAAGAGCGCGAAGGTGAACATGTTCATCTTCACACCCGCCGATTGATATTGGTGACTTCCATAAAACAGGATATCGCTGCTTTTTTTTATTTTTGACTCACTGTTCAACCACAGTTTTTCAAGTTCTGCGACCCGCAGCTCCATGATTTTCATGTGACTGGCCTGCAGGCCCTCTATGATCCAAAACAACACTATGGGCAAAAAGGTCATGACCACGCCTGGGGCGTAAGCCTGGGTGAATCTGCCGGAGATGAGTACTGCGAGCAGCAAAAGCCAGACGGTGAGACACCAGTTTTTGGTTATTGTTCTTTGCGTGTTCTGCGTATCGATGCTTTTGTAATGTTGCTCAATTGCCCACTCCAAACGTTCAATCGCCACCATAAGCGCCTCTCTCTCTTTGACAATGAATGACTCACCGAAGGTACAAATTGTTGCACTCTGTGTCAAATGATTCCGTGTATTTGGATTATTCATGAAGTCCAAAATTCGCAATTAATCTGTTACATCGGGACTAACATCCCTCTGCTTTTCGCTCTGGACCAGCGAAAACCTGTCTCCCTTCAAAGAGAGACGATTTGTGAATTATTCAGGTGTCATAACCAGGCACTTTGAAAGTCCAAATTGTCACCCCGCAGGCCGGCATTGCTGTGATCTATCTGCCGGTCTGGTTTAAACATTAAACTTTCTTTGTTTTTCTTGCAATTAAGGTCGCGTTTAGATAAATTCGGTTCGATTTAAACTGAATATTGACTTACTCACTTTAACTATAAAGGGAACATCAATGAAAGGTGTCATACTTGCCGGTGGCTTGGGTACACGTCTGCATCCATTAACGAAAATCACCAATAAACACCTTCTGCCGATTTACGACCGTCCGATGATATACTACCCACTGGATGCCCTCGTAAAGGCAGGGATTACAGATATTCTGTTGGTGACTGGTGGCAACAATGCGGGTGATTTTTTACGATTGCTTGGTAATGGCAAAGAGTTTGGCCTGCGCCACTTGAATTACACTTACCAGGAAGGTGAGGGTGGCATTGCCGAAGCTCTCAGTCTGGCCGAGTATTTCGCTGAGGGTGAGCCCGTTGCTGTGATCCTTGGTGATAACATTATTGAAAAAAATATTAAGAATGCGGTACAATCCTTCAAGAAACAAGGTGAAGGGGCGAAGATACTTCTAAAAGAAGTAGAGGATCCGTGGCGGTTCGGCGTCGCTGAGCTCGAGGGAGACAAAGTGGTTAACATCGTAGAGAAGCCAACGAAGCCAAAGTCTAATCTCATTGTCACCGGAATCTACATGTATGACACCACTGTTTTTGATTACATCAAGAAGTTGAAGCCATCGGAGCGCGGCGAACTTGAGATTACAGATGTAAACAACTTATTTATTGAACGTGGCAACATGACTTATGAAATCCTTGATGGCTGGTGGACTGACGCGGGTACATTCGAATCATTGTATCGCGCAAATTCATTGGCGGCTGCTCAGGCTGACAGACGGTAAGCCCATTTTGTCTCCGGGGTTTCAAATACAGGAAGTTATAGCAAATTAAAGGGAATTAACTTATTTTGGAGGCAAGGCCATGGAGTTTCGGCAAGTAGCATCATCGTTGGCAGTTCTTTTTTTCACTGCAGTTAGTGCGTTGGGGCAGGTTAATTTGAGTGGTGGGACTGGTTTGCCCAATGTTCAATCTGCCTGGGGCTTGCAGCAAGGGTATTTGATTGTAAACAGCAACTCACGCGTTTTTGGCCAATCGACCAGTCCGGCAGGCCGCAGCCCTTTTACAGTGTGGGACGTTACAGGCCGGTTGAACGTTAGCTATGGATTAAGTGAGCATTTTGAAATATCTGCTAATCCGATTGTCTATCAGGACGTCAACAAGGCCAGTTACAGCTTTAGCGCTCCACACGATATCTTTCTCTCCATGAAAGCCGGCTCTTTCGTTTCGCCCGGCCGCTCTGTCGCTTATGGCGTTTCCGTGGCAACGAGAATTCCTGTCGGTGATACGCACAATATTCCTTTTGAGCGGTACGCCACCGACCGTGTTGGTTGGGGTTTAACAGGCTTGCTAAGTTATTCAAAAGATCCTCTTTATCATGATCAAGCCACCAGTTTGTATGTAAATATTGGCTATTGGAACCACAATGATGCCGGCGCGCTGAGCTCAACGGCCAGCGGGATGTCACAGGAATTGCTTTATGGTCTTGCCGTTCAAATGCCAAAAGGCAAGATGTCTTTTTCTTTTGAACTTCATGGAAATGCTTTTCTGCATGAGCCCCCAGCCGTGGCGTACAGCCGTGAGAGTTATCTCTACTTTACACCGGGGGCTTCGTATCGGCCGATTAAGTGGCTGTCGGTCAATTTGGGGCTGGACTTGCGCTTAATTGACTCCGCAGACAAAACTTCATATTCATCAATAAATAACAACGTTGGTGTCGATCGCACCATGTCCGACAGCCAGCCGAACTACCCTGGTTGGCGGTTCAATTTTGGCACCACATTTAATCTGCTGCCAACCAGTTCTTACCGGATGAGCGAACGTGATGTTCTAATGCGCAGGGCAGATTCACGCCGTGAATTGTTTGAGGAGATTGTGCGTGAACAGCGAGAAACAGAATCAGCCGAGGCCGAGCTGGAGCGAATTCGAGCAGAGCGAATTCGTGCTGAAAAAGAGCTGGAAAGACTACGCAGAATTCTTGAAGGTGAAACGCCGCAGGCTAATGAGGAAAAAGAGGAAAAGGAGGAAGAGAAATAGCGGATTTGCTTTTTCGCATACTTCTATTTTTATCTTTGGCCAACCCCTTTCTGTAAAAGTCTGCGAAAGGCAATGTTACTCTCTTCTTTGCTCAAATGAAAGTCGCAACAAAAAATCGTTGCGACTTTTGCTTTTTCTGGTTGGTTGCCCTGGCAACTCAGGGTAGATATGTGACGCGAGGATGACATTCACCGGATTGGTCTGCACGTATTTTTTTGAGTTCATGAGGTCCAATTTATGTAATATTCATCAAACTTACTTGCGGTAAACCTCCAGATTTAGATGACGATCTGACTTGGCGATTTACTCACAGAAGAATGGGTAAGACTTACTCTAAACCTCTTTTCCAACCTGACCTGCCCTTATTTCTCCAACCATAAATTAGCCAACCTAAAAATAATCCGGCAATTTAGATTTTTTATAATTCAAGCCGCGCTATCGAAACATGCTTGAACAGGGTCATTGCAGCAGGGTGCCCATTTTCATCGTTGGTGTGGGATTTAATCTACCGATGCTGCTGCAAAATTAAACTGACTTTTGGTGGAGCAGGTACCCGGCCAAAGCTATTGCAAAAGATAAACATATCCATTGTGCAGGCCGATACTTAAGGCGATACAGGGTAGTCACTATCCCAAAAAGGACTGTTCATGCGCAATGCTTCCATGCTAATTGTTGACAATGAGGCGGATATCATAGAGTTGCTCCGCAGGATGTTGAAAAATCGATACCAGATTTTCTCTGCCCGCAGCGGAGATGCTGCGCTCAAGCTGCTCAAGGACAATGACATACAAATTATTCTATCCGACCAGCGCATGCCCAAAATGACTGGTTTACAACTCTTTAAGCGTGCACAAGTGGTTTCCCCACGGTCCGTACGTATTTTATTTTCCGGCTTTGGTGATTTTGCTGCCACGACTGCGGCTGTCAAGTCAGGTTTAGCCTGGAAATATCTGCGAAAGCCCATCGATGCAAAATTACTAAGAGAAATGTTGCGCGAGGCTGAAGGAACATTTTACAGTAAATCTGTGCAACAACAACCCGCACTTCCCGGTTCGGCCAAGACAGAATCATTTTTGTCCACGGTTTCGGAGTGGGCATTTGCGGAGATGCCGGGCATCGGTCCCACAGCACGCCTGGTCATTCAGCAGGCCAAAGTTGTATTTTGCAACAGCACGGTGAAGAAAATTTTGGGCTACAATAAACAGGCTTTGATTGGCGAGGGCGTGCTGGCTCTGGCAGCGAGGGGGCAAAAATCCAATTTCAAGAAAGTGCTGAATAGCAAAAGGGCGTGTGAGTTCAAAGCAAAAGAGCTGATCTGGCAACATGCTGACGGTCACTCAGTCGTGACTGATATCCATGTGCAGCACCAAGTTATTGACGGTAAAGTGACAGTGCTCGTTACCATCCTTGATGTGACACGGCAGCGACAGCAAGCGTTGTTGGAATCTGTCAGACATGAAATTATGCTGGGCGGTCTAAGTGGACTGCTGCTTAAGGATCTACTCAAACTTATTCATTTTCAGCTTGGCCGGCTTTTGGATGTAAGAAATTTCACTATTTGTGCCTACAACAAAGCAGAGCGGACCTACTCCACGCTTTTTCAGAGAGAAACACGCAAATCAACTAATAAAGGACTCATTTTGTTGCGTCGCAGCTTAACCGATTATGTCCGCAGTTCAGGCAGGGCCAATATCCTGACTGCAGCCAAGCAAAGTAAGCTGGTGGAAAAAGGTAGTATTCAAATGGATGGCGCTCTGTTGCCGATCTGGTTGGGTGTTCCTCTCCGCTCCGACAATCTTACGTTTGGCGTCTTGTCGGTTTGGCAAAATGAGGACGTTTATGAATTCTCCCGTGCTGACCTGAACTCTCTGAAATTTTTGTCCTGTGAAATCGCAATGGTCATAGCCGCTGCCGGAAAAACCGATGAGTTTGGACGTGCAGTAGCCAGATTGACAAGCTTGGGTAAGAGTTCATTGGACGCGATGTTCATAGTGGATGCTCGAAACGGTAAAATTCTATTTTCGAATACGAAAATTAACACGCTCCTCGGGTATGAGAAAGATACTTTGCTTGGTGAAAGTTTTACCAAATTCCTCCAAGCGGATGCCGGACACACACTTAAAACGGTTCTGAAAACGCTTACAAGACCGGGTTCCGGGTTTGTACGACAGGCTCTGGTTAGCTCAAATGGTGAACGCATACCCGTTGATATTTGTGGACAGTCTGTACCCTGGGGCAGTGGGAAAGCCATTCTTGTAAATGCAAGGGATGTTGCAGGACGGGTTCAACTACAGAGGGCGGTCAAGGATTCGGAGAACCGATATCGTAATTTGTTTAACCAGGTCACGGACCCAATTTTTATCTATGACCGTGAAACGTCGCTGTTTTTAGACTGCAACAAGGCGGTAGTTAATTTATACGGTTACAGCCTGCCCCTTCTCAGGAAAATGAAGCCGGCCAACCTGTATGCATTGTCCGATTATAAGAAAATAATGCGTTTACTTTCTGTTGATAACTGCGGCAAGCTGCTTGAACAAACACATGTTACCAGCCAGGGTCATCAATTCGATGTGGAAGTTCTTTCGGTGCCGACTGAACACAAGGGACGACCTGCTATCATGAGTTTCGTTCGGGATATAAGCGATAGACAGACCACGACCCGAAAGTTGACGGCCCTCAATCAGGAACTGGAGGCGAGCAAGCAGCAGTTGAATTCGGCGATGCAACAGTTGGTTGCAAACAATTCTCAACTTCTGGCAACTGAAAAAGCACTTCGGCAGAATGAGGAATTGTTTAGACTGATCTCAGAAAATGCAACGGATCTGATTGCTGTTATTGATAGAAAAGGGCACTGCATTTATGTTAGTCCATCATTCAAATGCATTCTTGGTTATTCTTCAGACCACATAAAAAATGCCTGGTTTTTTGATTTCATTTTTGACGGTGACCGCCCCCGGACAATCGAGCGGTTTCATGAGGCGCTTAAAAATCGGCGTAGCTACGTCATGGAATATAGCGTTGTGCACAAGAACGGCACGCGACATCTGGTGGAAGCTTCCCATAACATCAGTTGTGAAAACGCGCCACGGCAGGAAAAAATTGTGCTGGTAGCACATGATATTACTCACAGAAAAGAGGCGGAGTTTGCCATAATCAAAGCCAGAGAAGAATCTGATGTTGCAAATCAGGCAAAAAGTCAATTTCTTGCAAACATGAGTCATGAAATTCGGACACCTCTTAATGGAATTATTGGCTACACAGAGCTCCTCCTGGAGGAGGATTTACCGGATGAACAGTATGCGTTTGCAAAGGTCATTTTTACTTCAGCCAATTATGTTCTTCATTTGATTAATGAAATCCTTGATCTGTCAAAAATCGAATCACAAGGGGCTGAGTTATTGGAGGAGAGGCCATTTTATCTTACTGATATACTGAATGAAAAAATTCAAGTAATGCGGCCTCAGATATCTGAAAAATCAGTTGAACTTTTTTTAAACATCGACGGAGACGTCCCCAATTGTTTCGTTGGTGATGCAAAGCGTCTGGGTCAGGTGTTGTTGAATCTGCTGGCAAATGCTTCTAAATTCACACTCCAGGGCAGTATCAATGTGACTGTCAGGCAGGCCCGCGATTTTACTGTTGAGAAAAACCAATTCGCTCTTGAAATATCTGTTCGTGACACGGGAATTGGTGTTCCAGAAGAGAAGCAAGGGCAAATATTTAACACATTTAGCCAGGTGGTGAGCAGCTCCACCAGCAAATATGCGGGGAGCGGACTCGGTCTCGCAATTACCAAAAAGTTGATTGAGTTGATGCATGGTACCATTGAAGTTCGAAGTAAAGAGGGGAGGGGCTCCGAATTCATAGTACATATTCCTTTAAAAGATGCGTCTGCCGGCCGGAATAATATTATCTTGGCCGCCGAGCAAGCTCGCAAAGATTCACCTGATGTCTTTCCGGCCGGCGCCCGACAGGTGCGAGAGGTTGAAACCAGGCAACCACAATATGAAAGGATCCATTCAGGCAATGTACCCAAAATTCTGATCGCTGAAGATAATGAGGTGAATTGGCGCCTGTTTCAACAATTCTTATGCAGATTGGGTTACCGTGTCACAGTTGTGGACAATGGCCGAAAAGTCTTGCAGGCGTTGAAAAAAGAGAAGTACGATTTGATACTCATGGATATGCAAATGCCTGTTATGGATGGTTTTGAAACCACAAAACGTATTCGCCAACAAACCAGGTATCGTACAATTCCAATTATCGCTCTCACTGCTTATGCTATGACAGGTGATGCGGAGAAATGTCTTAACACGGGTTGCGATGATTATTTAACAAAACCAATCGGTAAGCAACATTTCCTCGATGTCATTCATGCGCACCTGCAAGTACGCCAACCGGAAGCGCCTGAAGAACTCGGTGATGCGGACCAGTTTGAACAAGAGATTGAGCGAGAGATGAAAAGTCTTAAAACTTATTATTTGCGAAACCTGGCAGAGTCCTGTCGAGAGCTAAAGGCTGCATTGAAAAACGCGGATTTTTCGAAAATTGGTTTTATTGGTCACAGTTTGCGGGGCAGTGGTGGCAGTTACGGCTTTGATGAAGTGTCAAAAATAGGCGGTGATATTGAAAGTGCGGCATCCCGGGAAGCGACAGCAAGTATTGCAGCGCTTGTGAGTGCCCTGGAGTCATTCTTGCGCCACATTAATGCCACGCTTCTCAACGAAAAATAGTGCGTTCAAAAGAAAGTTGTGGCGCTTTTTTGCTTTTCCCGGGATATGTTGGTATATTGCAACCTGGGAAGACAGAAATTGGGCTGCTGCGAGGAAAGCCTGACTGAATACAAGATTGAGCTCAGAAGTTTTACCATTTTGTCGAATAGTGCCTGCCGTCGTCTTATCCCCTTACGATAAACAAAAATAAGTTGATTTTTTGTAAATCTTCGGTTATATTGAGCGTTGTTTTAAATGTCCATCCTGTACATAAAAAGAAACTCTTACTCGACTTGTTGATTCGATAACACGAAAGCATGATTTTTTTACATCTGTTACGTGTGTCCTGAGTCAGTAAACAATTAGGAGTCGGTATGAAAGAAGATGAAATTAGACGATTGGTCAAGATCGTCGAAGAAAGCAATATTGGCGAATTGGAAATTACGCGTTGGGGGCGTACCATAAAAATTTCTAAAGGAATTTCCGGTGTACCCGCAGTAAACAACTCTGGTAGCCTATATCACGCGGCACCACCTCAGCCTTTGCCGGCGGTATTGTCTGGGCAATCCACGCCTGCAGAAACGACACCCGAGCCTGTTCCAGTCAAAACTGCATCAGGTGTTGAAATGAAGTCGCCCATGGTAGGTACGTTTTACCTCGCCCCGGCGCCTGACGCCGATGCTTATGTGGAGGTCGGCAAAGTAGTAAAGAAAGGTCAGGTGTTGTGTATCATTGAGGCGATGAAGTTGATGAATGAAATTGAATCAGAGTATGATGGTAAGATTGTTGAGATCCTTGTTGAAAATGCTCAACCTGTAGAATACAACCAACCTCTTTTTCTTGTTGAACCTGCTTAGTCGCACCAAAAAACCGAGGTCTCATTGTTCAAAAAAGTACTGATCGCCAATCGCGGTGAAATAGCACTGCGTATTATAAGAGCCTGTAAAGAACTGGATATCGCGACTGTCGCAGTCTATTCTGAAGCAGATGCCGACTCTTTGCACGTGCGTTTTGCTGATGAGGTTGTCTGCATCGGTCCTGGCCAAAGCAATCAAAGTTATTTGCAAATACCACGCATAATCAGTGCTGCCGAAGTCACGAATTCCGAAGCCATTCACCCGGGATATGGATTTTTGGCGGAGAATGCTAATTTTGCTGAAATTTGTGCGTCCTGTAACATCAAGTTTATTGGCCCGGGACCTGAAATGATAAACCGTCTTGGTGACAAAGCGTATGCCAAAAGGACGATGAGAGATGCCGGTGTGCCTGTAATTCCGGGTAGTGACGGTATTTTGCGCGACCTTGATGATGCAAGAAAAAATGCAGAGAGCTTCGGGTATCCGGTTATTGTCAAAGCATCAGCAGGTGGTGGTGGCCGTGGAATGCGGATTGTTCGCGACCCCAATAACCTGGAAACGGCATTTGGCCAGGCTCGGTCCGAGGCCGAAGCAGGCTTTGGAAATCCAGACGTCTACCTTGAAAAGTACTTTGAAAATCCCCGTCATATTGAAGTGCAGCTTTTGGGTGATTCGCATGGAAACGTTGTTGCGTTGGGCGAACGCGAGTGCTCAATTCAACGGAAGCACCAAAAATTAATTGAGGAATCTCCATCGCCGGTTATCACACCGAAACTTCGCAAGAGGATGACTGAAGCCGCGGTTCGGGGTGCCAAGGCTGTCAATTATGAAAGCGCCGGAACAATTGAGTTTCTTTATGACGCCGGGGAATTCTATTTCATGGAGATGAATACCCGTATTCAGGTGGAACATCCTGTGACTGAGATGGTTTTCGGGACCGACTTGATCAAGCGACAAATTGAAATTGCAGCCGGCCTCGAATTCAAGTGGAACAAGGACTACAAGATGCGCGGGCATGCCATTGAATGCCGAATTAATGCTGAGGATCCTTCTAAAGACTTTCGTCCATCGCCCGGGAGGATTACTAGTTTTCATGTGCCGGGCGGCCCTGGCGTTCGTGTGGATACACATGCCTATGCGCAGTACTTGATTCCGCCATTTTATGATTCGCTGGTTGCAAAAGTGATAACGCAAGGGAAAAATAGAGAAGAAGCGATAACGAGAATGAGCCGTTGTCTGGAAGAGTTTGTAATTGAAGGAATCGCAACAACCATTCCTTTCCACCAGATGGTTATGGAAGATCCGGATTTTATTTCCGGTGATTTTGATACGAAGTATGTTGAGAACTTGCATGACAGGAAAAAGTGAGTGTTTGACAGCGAGAACAACAGGAGGGATAAAGAATGAATTTTCCTGAGGCACTCCAGTATACCTCAGAGCATGAATGGGTCTCGATTGAAAACAACATTGCTACCATTGGGATCACTGACTATGCGCAAGGCGAGTTAGGGGATATCGTTTTTGTTGAATTGCCTGATATTGGCGAGGGAACTGAGAAAATGGTACCTTTTGGCACAATCGAAGCAGTCAAGGCCGTTTCTGAGCTGTTCGCACCAATTAGCGGTGAAATAACAGCCGTGAACACGAACCTTGAAGATCAACCGGAGTTGATCAATAGCGATCCGTATGGCGAGGGTTGGTTGATCAAAGTGAAGATCGAAAATGAATCAGAGTTAGGGGATTTGCTTTCGGTAGAGGCGTATCGAGCGGAAATAGAATAACCTGAACTGTCTCGCGCTGTTCAAATGTGTAACCGGAAGGTACAAAATCGAAATCAAAGTCTGCGAATAATGCGATTTTGTACATTGGCTGTTAGTGCTAAAAATTGGCTAAGTTATTGGTAAAATGCTTGTTACAAAAAACAAGCATTTCCGTGGCATGAGATTTGAAGTCATCTTTACGGTTCTTGAAATTGTGGGGATTCATTCCAAAGCCAAGAAAAATTGCTTGACATCTTTATTTGAAGTGTCTATATTAATAAGTTAAAATAATGAGGAGTGCGCCTATATAAGTTTCGTTAAAGGTTTTGGGTTTTAACTTTGAAGTTCAGCCTGCATTGCAGCTTGAACAAATCGTAATTTGTAGAATACCTTAGTACCTTTGAACGAATCTTGTTAGGTGGTGATCCGAATGTTTGAAGGTAATTCTACGATGCGTAGAGTTGAGACCTCAGCATTCGGTTTTTTTATTTAATGAATAATATTAATGTTTTTGGAGATAATGCAATGAAGAAACTCACATCTCTCATCACCATCCTCCTCGTATTGGTGATAGGTGCCCCAAGTGTGTTTGCTGTTAGTGAGGCCGCGGTGCTGTTTTTGCTGATCTCGCCACATGCACGTGTTGGTGGAATGGGTGAGGCTTTTGTTGGACTGGCTGATGATGTTTCTGCCATCTATTGGAATCCTGCAGGACTCGCTTTTCAAAGAGGCAAGCAGTTCACTAGTATGTATCAACCTCTGTTACCCCAATTTAACCTCGATGATTTATATTATTTATTTGGCGCTTACAGGCAATCGTATGAGGGGCTCGGCACTGTCGGGTTTAATGTGACGTATGCCAACTATGGGCAGCAGATCATAACAGACGAAACCGGCCCGGATGCATTGGGAACCTTTAACAGTAATGAGTACGCCCTGACATTCTCCTATGCGACGCTACTTTCTGAAAATACTGGTGTTGGTTTGAACATCAAGTATATCCGTAGTAACCTGTCAGAGGTCGGGGCAGGCGTAGAGAAAGGGGATGGCAAGGCCAATGCTTTTGCCGTCGACATTGGTTTTCTGCAGAAAAATTTGCTAATAAATCGACTGAATTTTGGGTTGAATATCGCCAACATCGGTTCGAAAATTACTTACATTGATAATGCTCAGGCTGATCCTTTGCCTACTAACCTCAAGGCCGGTTTTGCCTACATTGCCCTGGATCAGGAGTATAATCGACTTACTTTTCTGGCGGATGTCAATAAATTAATTGTCAATCGCCACGAAGATGGTTCTGTTGACTCTGTAATTAAAGCATTTGGAACGGCTTGGCAGAACAGCAACTACATTTTAAATTTTGGTGCAGAGTACTGGTATGCCAACCTGATTGCGCTTCGCGCGGGATACTATCATGATCCCGATGGCAAAGTAAAATATCTGACCATTGGTGCCGGCCTGGTATACTCCATCTATCAATTTGATTTTGGCTACATTTCGGCTGGGGACTCACATCCTCTTTCAGACACCATGCGTTTTTCATTGACGATTGGCCGATAACAAAATACTGCTTTATAAATTGTGGCGCAGAGACACGGTTGCGAAGACTTTTAGCTTGCCGGCGCAGCCGTGTCTCATGATGGTCACGCGACACTACATTCCAATTTCAAAAATGAGCCTTCCCTTGTGTTAGGACTACGCTCCAGGCTGACGCTTACGAGGAGGTGGTGTTTTAATAAAAATATCAATGTTCGGTTGGCTGGGAGATTTATGCGGTTCTTAAATTCGTTGTTGCTCGCAAGTTGTTTTCTAATGCAAACCTCAACCCCTTATGCCAAGGGACTGGTTCCTGCTTATCACACAAATCGACATTCAAATCGCAACATACTCGGTGCCGGCTCTAATGCATTAGAAAAAAATGCACATGAATCCGTTACATTGAAAGTACTTGCTATTCGGGTTGATTTTCAAGAGCAGGAAAATCGTTTAACCACGGGTAATGGCAAGTTTCAGTTTTCCGCAGATACTGCCAAGACTATTGATGTGCCGCCGCACAATTTGAAGTACTTCGCAGATCAATTGACTGCATTGTCCAATTATTATCATGTGGCATCGCGTGGTCAGTTAACGATAGCAACAACCGTATATCCGAGTTTGTCGGAGAGCAGCTTCACCGTTTCTCAGCCAATGAGTTATTATGTGCCTGCAGGTGATGACAAGTTGCTGGATACACGCCTGGCTGAGTTTTTTCAGGAGGCTTTTCAGGTTGCGGATTCGGTTGGCAATATTGATTTTTCTGCATTCGATGCCTTTATTGTTTTTCATGCGGGTGTTGGGGGTGATTTTGCATTCGACTTCGATTCAACACCCCAGGACATGCCTTCCGTGTTTTTGGATAGCAAAACCCTCACAAAAGAAATCGGAAATGCAGATCCAACCTACCGGGGCATATCTGTAAATGGGGGTTCATTTTTCATTCAGGATGGTATTATTCTTCCTGAAACCCAATCACAAGACGGGTTTGAAATTGGACTTCTGGGCACGATGACCATCATGTTTGGCAATCAATTGGGTGTGCCCTTGCTTTTTAATCCCGACAATGGACGGTCTGGAATTGGTGTGTTTGGTTTGATGGATCAGGGGTCTGGTAATTTTTTTGGCCTGGTTCCTGCCTTGCCGTGTGCCTGGACAAGGGTTTTTCTTGGCTGGGAAACAGCTATTGAAGTCACGAACGGTGAGAACTTCATGGTCGCTGCGCCGGGCGCTGCAAACGAAAACAAAATTTATAAAATCCCAATTAATTCTCAAGAATATTTCCTGATTGAAAATCGGAACCGCGATATCAATGGCGATGAAATTGCTCTGGGCAGCGATGCTGACGGTCGCCGCGTTGAGTTTCACTGGGATGACAACGGGCAACGACTCCTGGGCGAAAGTCCGGACGGACAACCGATTGGTGTAATAACACAAATTAGTGAATATGACTTTGGCCTGCCTGGTTCTGGAATCCTGATTTGGCATATTGATGAAAATGTCATTGCAGCGAATTTTTCCGCCAATCGTGTTAATGCCAATCCTGAACATCGTGGTATTGACCTTGAGGAAGCAGACGGGGCTCAGGATATTGGTCAGTTTTATGGTTTTTTGAGTGCGGGCTCAGGCGCAGAAAATGGTGTTGTCGAAGACATGTTCTGGGATTCCAATACAATAAATATTTGTATCAATGCAGCAAATCCGCAAGAATGTTTTTCCGGGACTGCCCCTGAAGGTAGTGCTGTGGAATTCACACCGTTCACCATGCCAAACAGTCTCTCGAACAGCGGAGCAGATGCGCAGATTTTTATTACTGACTTCAGCCAACCTGATTCGATCATGACGTTCACTGTGAAAAGCGGGCTATCCCAGGCAGGGTTTCCAGCCCCAACAACTGTGACGGGACATGGAATGACGGCTACCGTAGCTGGTGACTTAGATGGCAATGGTAGCCAGGAAATTGTTGTTGCGGAGCGTGAGGGTGGTAGAGTTTTCGCATGGCGCGTTGACGGTAGTAAAGTGATTGAAAATGACGATGAGGTTGCTGTTTTTGCACAAGTGCAAGGGAACGCATTCTCTCCGGCACTGGCAATGATGAATGGTCTGCAACTTGTAGTCGTTTCATCGACTCAAGGTGTTTCTGGTTTTACAACCATTGATAGTGATTCTGATGGGCGTGCGGATTTGTCCTTTGAATACACTTCTTCCGATACAATCCGAACGGCCCCAATGATAGTGCAAGGCGCCACAGATTTTGATGTCATTGTGGGTACGGAAAGCGGAAGTGTTGTCCGTATTTCAAGTAGTGGCGCGGGAATTGTTTTGCAGGATGTTGGTGCTGAGGTTGTGGGTTTTGCCTTGTTGCCGGGTGGCGAAATTTGTTATACTGCCGGCAGTAGCGCGGGTTTGATTTCTTCTTCAGGAGAAGCGCTGTGGCAAATTCAAACTGATAACAAGATTTTACATGCTCCTGTTGTCGCAGATCTTGATCAGGACGATGAGATTGACGTTGTTTTCATAAGTGAGAATGGTGAGCTGTCTATCGCGGGTGCCAATGGTCAGCTCAGGGACGGTTTTCCACGCAATTTGGACGTTGCGATTGGCTCCCAACTTGCCGTTGGCAATATAGATGAAGATGGCTTTCTTGAAATTGTTTTTATGTCTCGTGCCGGGCATTTGCTCTCTGTAAATCATCAGGGCTTCCTGACCGACAATTTTCCCGTTGAGGTTGATCGGCGTTCGACATTAGGTGAAAATGAAGCAACATTTGCTTCACCGGTTTTGTTTGGGCGACCCGGCCAAGAACAGGCTGAGATTGTTGTTGGGACTGTTGGGAATTCCGTCATGGCGTTTGGGGCAAACGGGCGTTTGGCATCTGGTTTCCCAATCGCAAGCGGCAATACATCTGTTTCCACGCCATTCATTAGCGATCTCGATGGTGATGGGGATGCAGAGATGGCGATTGCGGCCGCTGATGGATTTATGTATGTTTACGACCTTGACCGGGCATTTAGCTCGGGTGCTGTACCCTGGCCAGGTCTCTTTGGTGGTAAAACACATGCTAACTTAAACTTAAAACAGCACACAGTTGTTCATCCCGGAGGGAGTCTTTTACCTGCGAAACTTGCTTACAATTATCCGAATCCCACTGAAGGCAGGCAAACAACAATTAGGTACACTTTAACAGGCCAGGCTCAAGTCAAAATACGGATATTTGATCTGAGTGGCTCATTTGTTGATGAGCTTGCAGGACCAGGTTTTGCAAACGTTGAAAATGAGGTAGTCTGGCCATTGCTGAATGTTCAAAGCGGTGTTTATCTTGCACGTATTGAAGCAGAAAATGACAACGCGAGTGGGCTCGCCATCATAAAGATTGCCGTGGTGAAATAGCATGGCCGATGTTCAAAGGGTTCAATCAGATAAGCGCTGTCGGCGGTATTTCAGTGTTTCTTGCATTTTGTTCTGCTGCCTTGTTGGTATTCTCAATGCACGGCCTAAAAAGGATAATGAACGCTTCCAGTTTGGCTTGTTCAGCAGATTCGCTCCATTTTTGCACTTACATGATCAGGGAAGTCATAAGCAGACTTACGGTGGCTTTGTCAGCTACAAGATAGCTCGCAAAATTTGCCTTGAGCTGCAAATGGACCGGCACGGCCCTTACAAAGGAGCAGGCGTTTGTTTTGAGAGCGGCCGTCCCTGTATTGTCGAATCGCTTCAGAAACGAGATTGGTCTACAAATTTTGCAGTCGCTTATCATTTGCGGGACATTGGCGCTGTTCTGTCGCCATACATTGGCCTTGGGGTTGGCGATTATTATCTGCAAGATAGCAAGATGCACATCTCAACAGCGAGGGATAATGAAAGTGAACGGAATATCGATTTTGAGATGCGTCGGTATTTCAAACGGCCCGGTCTTTTCGGTACCATGGGGGTACGCTTCCGAACAGTGCAAAGAGCCGTGTTCTTTCTCCAGGCAAAATGCTCGGTGCTGTTTGAGCGGGACAATATTTTTATCGTTGGAAAAACTTCTTCATTCTCAGATTGGCTTAATATTTCTACCGGCATTCGGCTCAAACTAAACTAACTAATATTGAATATAATGCAGATTTATTGTTTTTCATTTCTTTTGGCTTGTTTTACGCTCTGGCCCGTCAACCCTGTTTTCTCACAATACGCCCAGGACAACCATCCCGAGCTTAGCTGGTATTCAATCGAAACCGAGCATTTTCACGTGCATTTTCATAACGGTGCTGAACGAACAGGACGGTTAACCGCGAAGATTGCAGAGGAAATTCACGGCACGATAACGTCATTGTACAAATATCAACCGAGTGGTAAAGTGCATTTTGTCATCCGGGATCACGACGATTATTCAAACGGGGCCGCTTATTATTACGATAACAAGATCGAGATTTGGGCGACTGCTATGGACTTTGATTTGCGTGGGTCACACAACTGGCTTCGCAATGTCATAACCCACGAATATACCCACATGATCCAAATCGGAGCTGCGCGTAAGATTACCCGGCGAATCCCTGCTTTTTATGTGCAGGCCATTGGCTATGAAGATGACAAACGAGAAGATGTATTGCATGGAGGGCCTAATGCAATTGCATCATACCCCCTTGCAATGACGATTATGCCGAGTTGGTTTGCAGAGGGCGTTGCACAATATCAGCTTCCGGGGTTGGACTATGACACATGGGACACACATCGGGATATGATTTTAAGAACCGCCACGCTTGATGGTGAATTGCTTTCTTATAGCGAAATGGGCGGTTTTGGCAAGAACAGTTTGGGTAATGAAAAGTCATATAACCACGGGTACGCATTTGTCGGCTACATTGCTGATAATTATGGCGTTGAAGCCCTTCGTGATATTTCTAAAGCCATGAAAGGTTTTTTTCGGCTTACATTGGATGGCGCTATCCGAAAGGTAACCGGGAAGAAAGCTTCGGAACTTTACAGGGAGTGGGCCGGGCATTTGCAGTTGAAGTATGAAAAGGCCATTCAGCACATCGCCGATAATCGGGTTGAAGGCGAATTGGTTGAAGCAAACGGAATTGGAAATTTTAATCCCTCCTGGTCTCCGAATGGCGATAAACTTGCCTATTTAACAACTGGCGACAACGATTTTTTATCGCAAACCAGCCTGGTCATAAAAGAACTGTCTACTGATAAAACAACAAAAATTAGCCTTGGCGTGCGATACGGAATTGGCTGGTCTCCGGACGGCAGCAAGCTCGCTTATGCCCATCGAAAAGCACGCGGTAAAGGTGGTTCCCGCTTCTACGATATTTATATTTACGATCTCAACCGGAAAAAGGAAAAAAGGCTGACGAACGGCTTGCGAGCGTTTGCTCCAAATTGGTCCCCGGACGGCAGTCGCCTCGCCTTTGTTAAAGCGCATGACGGCACTGAGAATCTGGGGCTAATAGAGCTGCAAACAAACAAAGTGACTTATTTAACCAATCATAAAAATGGCGAGCAAATTGTTAACCCGCAGTGGTCTCCGGATGGTAAATCCATTCTCTTTTCCATGTTCACCAGCAGCGGGCAAGACCTCAATCTGCTTTCGTTGGAGTCGAATCAGATAACCGAGCTTGTCGCCGATGAATTTGACTCGCGCGATGGAAGTTTTAGTCCTGATGGCAAGAAAATTTATTTCAGCTGGGATAAGACCGGTATTTTTAATGTTTATGAATTTGATCTGGCAAGTGGGGAGTCGCACCCGGTGACCAATGTCGTGGGCGGCGCATTTATGCCTTCTGTAAATAGAAATGGCGAATTGGCTTATTCGAGCTTTACTTCTGATGGCTATAAAATTGCTCGCTTAAGTCAGCTTGCTAAAATTGATCCTCAGAATTCGCACAGTTTGACTCAAAGTAATGGTGTTAAATTGGCCTCGGCTGGCAAAAATTTACCGCCTTATTTGCGCAAGCAGGTAGGTGCCAGGCGTGATTATGACGACAAACAGATTCCCGAATATGAAGTGAATTCTTATAAGAGTCAGTATTCTTCGTTGGCCTTTCTGCCGCGAGCAATGCTTGATTACGGTACGCTGAAGCTCGGTACATACCTCTATTCTTATGATGTACTTAATAAATATGGATTTCTTGCCGGATTTGACATCAATAGCCGTGGGGATTATGACCTGTTCGCCCTGCTTGAGTATAGAAAATTTGGCCCTACTTTTTTCTTTGAAGGCTATAATCAGGTTCAGGGCACCAGCAGCAAAGTCGATTCTTTATCTTTGATTCAGCGTGGACTGTTTAATATCGATAGCGCCACGGACAAGTTCAAATATAATTTGATTGAGGCCAACCTTGGAGTTAGTTTTAAATTGGGTGCCACCAATGAACTAAAGGCTTCATTCATAATGAGCCGCTACAGTGCGACAGCGAGGTTTCAGCAAGCCGTAGGTGATGCAAAACTGAGTTACCGCTATTTTGTCGGTCGGGATATCTCATTAGAATTTATGCATCGGAATCTGGCCCCTTCATTGTATTCGGATATCAACCCGTCCGGCCGAACGATCACAGTTGGTTATGATCGTGAGTATAATAGATTTCTGGTGGATTTCGCCACCGATCGCATTGTCGGCATTGAGGTGTTCAAGAATTATAATTTCAACAAATTTACGTTGTCGTGGCGGGAACACCGTGCATTGCCGCTCAAGAATCACAGTTTGAACTTTGCCCTTGATGCCGGTTTTATCGATACGAAAGTAGACAGCTTTTTCAATTTCTTTGGTGGCGGCATTATTGGCAATCGTGGCTATCCGTATTATAGCATCGAAGGCAGAAAGATGGTCCGGGCTAGCGCAACATATCGCTTTCCCGTGTTTCATCATCTGGATATGCAGTTTTTGCACCTTTATTTTGACAAAGTTTTTCTCGGCGCATTCTACGATTATGGCAATGCCTTTGACGGCGGCCTTGATTTCAATAATTTCAAGTCAAGTGTTGGTGCTGAGCTCAGGTTGGATAGCTATTCGTTTTATGCTTTTCCAACGCGCATTTTTTTTAATGCGGCTTATGGTTTGGACCGGTTTGCCAACTCCGGCGTGCAATATGGGAATGAGTGGCGCTACTACTTTGGCATTTCGTTTGGGTATCTCGATTAGCAACCACTGGAGTTTTCTATGGGAAGTAAGTTTTTTTTGATAGTCACTTTGCAGTTTTTCGTTAGCGTGAGTGCGGCTTTTTGTGTTGAGGGCGAGAAGACTGCTGCTGAAAATTTGGCTATGCCCACAGCCCGTTCCGAATTTAGAGTCAGCCTGGCTGAACGTTTTGAAGGCGTAACGCCTGCATCTTTTGAGGTCGAAAAAAAGGCACCAGAAAGAACGAAGTCCATCGCCAAGAGTATTTTATTCTCTGCGGTCGTCCCCGGTGCAGGCCAGTTCTACGCCGGTTCATACATCAAAGGGGCTGTTTTTTTTGTGCTTGAGGTGGTTGCTGTCGTTAGCCAGGTTCATTTCACAAATAAAGCCAATGATTATGAAAATCGGTTTGAAGCAGTGGCCGATGCGGAGTGGAGTGAAGACGCATATTGGGACTGGATTGCCAGGGTTAGCAATGGCGATCGAAATGACTTGATTTCGTTGCGCAAATGGGAGGGGGAGAACTTTAGTCATTTTTTACCTGAGAACAAAAATCAGCAGTATTATGAGAATGTCGGCAAGTACAACCAGTTTATAATGGGGTGGCGAGACTTTCGTGAAGATGTTGTGGGAACAGGGACACTCACCTATGAGGCTTATCTGGATAGTGAGTTTCAAGGAATGGATTTAGGGACCTCATCCTCAACGCGCAATATCTACGTTGTAATCCGCAAAGATTCAAACGATAATTTCAGGCGTGCATCAACTTTTGCAACTGTAACCCTGTTCAACCATGTTCTGAGTGCATTGGATGCCGGGTTTACTGCTCGACGGTTTAACCGGAATATGAGTGCTGAATTTCACATTCAGGGAATGCGGTATGAAGACAGGGTTGTTCCAGCATTAGCTCTTGGGGTATCATGGTAAATACAAAATATTTGACAATTTCTGTCTGGTTTGTGCAGTTGGCGCTGGTGGCAACAGTCTATGGCGCTATTGGAAGCGGGGCAAAAGAAAACCTTGTTTCCGCCAGAATCTGGCCGTCGTCCCAGGAACGCTTTTTCGTGAAAAAAGAGGGACTAAGTCATGCCTTGGCACAGCATCCTGCATCCATTGAACCGACGATGAATATTGTGTCTGCGCCCGATGCTGTCGTAAAATCGCGTGGTCGGGCATTCCTGATGTCTTTGCTACTACCGGGATGGGGACAGCACTATGCTGGGTCCAAAACCATGATGAAAATTTTTGCTGTTACCGAGGCCCTAACTTGGGGTAGTTATCTGGGGTTAAATCGGTGGGGAAATTGGCTTGAAGATGATTCCAGGACTTTCGCTGCAACGCATGCAGGTGTAAACTCTGCGGCCAAACCCGGAATTTATTTTGTTGATATTGGCAGATTTGATGACATAATTGCCTACAATCAGGCGCAGTTACGTGACCGGGATGTTGCTGATCTCTACCCTGAGTCGGAAGATTTTTTTTGGCGGTGGGATAATGATGAAAACCGTACGAAATATGATGACATACGAAAACGGAGCGCACGCGCCCTAAATCGTAGTGAATTTGCAGTCGCTGCGATTTTTGTAAATCACGTCGTCAGTGCCATTCACTCAACGCTCGCGGTTTATAAATCGAATAAACGGCAGGCTGAGAGCAAAGTAGGGTTTAAGTTTAAATTGGATGGAACTTCCCCCAATTCGCGTGTAATGTTGTCACTCACAAAACGATTTTAGTTTGCCTTCCGCATTTTTCCTTTTCCAGGCCGGCGTTACATGTAGTGTGCGAAAGAAGCCAAACAGATTGGTGTTTGGGCTGTGTTCGCAGGAACAGCCAGTATCAGTCTTTTTGCACAGGAAAGTATTTTGGGTTTGATGTTTTCCGGGTTAACGAAATTCGCCAATCTTCACAGCCCTTCGAAATGATTATTATTGCTTTTTTCTCATGAATTGATTACCCTCGTTGCATTATTTTCAAACAGAGAGAGGGCGTTATGTCAGGAATACAGGCCGCTAAAAAGGCAGCTGCCGAGCATGCTGTTAGTTTTGTCGAAGAGGATATGGTTGTCGGATTGGGCACTGGATCGACAGCTTATTTTGCCATTCAGCGCCTTGGTGAAATGGTAAGTGCCGGTTTTAAAATTCAGGCAGTTGCCACTTCTTTGCAGACTGAAAAACTAGCACGTGAGAATTGTATTCCACTGATGGAAAGCTTTGAGCACGTTGATGTTACAATTGATGGGGCCGATGAGGTCGATGGCAATGGTTATTTGATAAAGGGCGGGGGCGGCGCTTTGACACGAGAGAAAATTGTGGCTGCTGCCAGCTCGCTGGAAATCATAATCGTAGATCCGACGAAGCGCGTGGACCGAGTTGGTGAGTTCCCGCTTCCGGTCGAAGTCATACCCTTTGGACATGCTTATGTTGCGACTGTTTTACGGAATATGGGGTGCAGTGTGCAGTTGAGGGAGCAGGATCAAACTATCTTCAGAACAGATAACGAGAACTACATCCTGGACTGTTCATTTGGTGCCATTGATAGTCCGGAAACGCTTGCATTGGGAATTAATAGCATTCCAGGGGTTGTAGAAAATGGCCTGTTCATCGGCTTAACCGACCTCGTTCTAATCGGTAGTGACGAGGGGATGGTTGAAGAAGAATGGATCGATTAACTGTTGTACGTTTGGCGGTTTTTCTCACATGCGCTATTTATATGCGGGCCAACCGGTCATTATTTCAATCTTTTGGAATTGCGTATTTCTTCATTTTAAAGCGTAAGGTCGCTTCGGGAATACCAAGCTGGCGAGCCGCTTTAACTTGGTTGCCGGCATATTTACCCAGAGCTTTTTTAATGAGATAGGTTTCGACCTCGGAAATGACGCCTTTAAGATTTTTTACTTCAAGGAAATCAAGCGGGTGACGTTTTATTTCAAAAGGTAGAAACTCGGTTGATAGCTCACCATTCCGTGACATCATTACCAAATTTTCGACGCAGTTCTTAAGTTCCCTGACATTACCTTTCCAATCATATTCAAGAATAGATTCGAACATTTCCGCCGGCACTGCTGGAATTTCCAACTCGTTTTGTTTACAGTAATTTTTTAGAAAGAAAATGAAAAGTTCAGGAATGTCTTGTTTTCTTGTTTTGAGGGCAGGAATATTGATGGACAGTGATTTCAAGGCATAGTATAAATCTTTTCTAAACTCATCTTTTTCAATTTTTTCTTCAATGTCGCCAGTCGCGGTTGAGATGACCCGAACATCGATTGCAATGTTTTCCGTGCCACCAATTCGCCTCAGCTTTTCCTCGCGTAGAACTTGTAGAAGTTCGAACTGGTAAGGCTCCGGCAAATCATCGATATTGTCGAGAAAAAGAACGCCGCGATTGGCCTTTTCCAGCAGACCAATTGTGCGTTGAATATTTCCGGCATGTTCTGTTTCTGCACCAAGAATGTCACGCCTTTCCAGGGTGTACCCGAGAGCTGAACAATTCAGCACAACAAATGGCCGGTTTGCTCTTGCACTCAGTGCGTGTATTTTTCTCGCTGTGTGTTCTTTGCCGGTTCCTGTATCCCCAACGATCAAGATGTTGTTTTCGGCTTTTGCAAACTTTCTTATAGCTCTGTTGATGCGTTTTGCTTCGGGACTATTCCCGGTAAAATGTTCTTCTGCAACGTCGACAAATTGCTGATTCGTTAACATTTGCTTTAACCCTTTAGTTTAGTTTGCCTAACAATAACAGAGCCTCATCTTTCCGGCAGACCCTGTCTGTGAGTGCACATTAATAAACAGGTCGAAAATATACTACCTGAGAATTAGCTTAATTATCACTGACATTTGATACTGTAAGCCCGATTCCTACATACTTGCAGTAAATACGCTACTACATTACTCTCAAGTCAAGACGCGTATGATTCTACGAGTTTAGCAAATGTTATCGCTTGTCATAACTTGAGCTGGGAGGCAAGCTGAACTGACGCTCTCTGCGTATTTTTAGTAAAATATAAAACAGTTACGGCATTGTCAACAAATTTTTGGGGGAATTCGCTATTTTTTGATGCTTTTTCCAGCAGTTATTGCTAAAAATTTGTCATTGACAGTAACGTGTTGGCTTCGTGAAAGTGTTTTAGAGCAACATTTAATTGCCGGTCGCGTTTCATGTTGACTTTGAAGCGGGCATCATTTCCCCAAAGTAAATAAGCCAGATCTCGTTTAATCAGAAATTTTGCATCCTCCCGATTCTTGGGCGTATTCAAGGTTGCGTGATGAAATGCCGGGTTGTTGGCTTTAATGAATTGTGCGAAGTCGTAATAAATTCGATCAGTAATTATAAAATTGTTTATGAAATTTGTTTGATTTCGCTTTAGGTGCGGATATTTTTTCGCTAAAATTTCAGCGAATAGATAAAAATACCGCTCCTCTGAAAAGTATAAAGCTCTCACCTGATGCGATAGCACGTTGTTTTTCGTGTCAATTTGAACATCCGGTTTTATGCCACCTGCTCCATAAACAATTCGACCCAAGCGTGTCTTAAAAGGTTTTGCATGAGAAGATTCTGTCTGAGTTTGCGAATTTTCCAGGTAAGGCTCTCGATAGTAGTCATCCTTTGATTTACCTGCAAAGTCTCTCTGGATAGGCCGACCACTGGGTGTGTAATATTTTGCCGTTGTAATCAGAAGCGCTGAACCATCGTGAAATCTGTACTGACTTTGTACCAGCCCTTTACCAAAAGTGGTTTTGCCGGCAATGAGACCTCTGTCCAGGTCCTGAATGGCGCCGGCAACAATTTCGGAGGCGCTTGCAGAACCATGGTCGATCAAAATAATGAGTGGACGGAGTTTATGCGTTCCTTCGTCGGTTGAATAGAATTCCTGAAATGAGCTTGATAGTCGACCCCTTGTAGATACAATACTATTTCCACCCGGGATAAATTTGTCTGTGACCTCTACTGCCGCATTAAGATAACCACCACTGTTGCCACGTAGATCTAAAATTAGAGAGCGCATACCTTTACGCTCAAGTGTCTCCAGGGCATCTTCAAGTTCTCTTGACGTGGTTGAAGTAAAGCGGTTAATCGCTATGTAACCAACTCCAGGCCTAATCATCATTGAATAGGGAATGCTGTTAAGCAGGATTCTTTCCCGGATTAGCTGGATCTTTTTCGGTGCTGCCCATCGCTTGCTTTTTATTGTAAGACTGACGGGCTGCCCTAATGAGCCGTTGAATTGCTCGGCAGCCTCTTCTTTGGTGAGACCCAAAGATGAGGTACCGTTGATTTGCGTGATCTTGTCACCTGCAAAGATGCCTGCTTCCTCAGCCGGGCTGGATTTCATGACTGACATCACCGTCACAACGCCACGCAATATTTCGAAACTTATGCCGATGCCGGTGTAGCCTTCGAAGCTTTGGTTCCATGATTTAAAGTCATCGGCCGGTAGAAAAACTGTATGCGGATCCAGATTTGAGATTACGCCTTTAAGAGCGTCTTCAAGGAGTTCATCAGATTCCTTTTCTTCAATGTATGAACGCTGGATGGTTTCTAAAACCGATGTAAATATTTTGATTTTGGCGTAGAGATGCTCAGAGTTGGCCAACAGGTCAGTTACTTTTGGCGCATAAGATAATATCGAGAGAGTGAATCCAAAGAGCACGACCAGACTTAGTACTTTTTTACATTTCATGGCATCATCCTGACGTTGATTGTGAGCCTCCTGGCTTTACTATTTGCTGAATTTTTCAGCCCGATTCTTTCCACTTTTTTTGGCCCTGTACATAGCAATGTCTGCTTTCTCAACCAATTCCCTGGTCATTTGTGCATCCATTGGGTAGGTGGCAGTGCCAAGACTTACAGAAATATGACCATTGGGCTGGACTTCTCTTTGCTCAAAGGGATGCGAGAAAACAATATCACGCAAGCGCTCAGAAAACTGATATGCCCCCTCCGGGGAAATTTCCGGTAGTATTACACAGAACTCTTCACCCCCGTATCGAGAAATAACGTCGGTACTGCGGGCGGTATTATTCATAATTTTTGCCAGTTTTTTGAGTAAGCGATCTCCATTAAGATGGCCTAGTTGGTCATTGTAGTTTTTGAAATTGTCGACATCCAGCATCACGAGAGACAGAGGGTGATCGAACCGCCTGGCACGAGCAATTTCTGTATGCAGATAGTTTTCAAAGTAGCGTCTGTTGAAGAGTCCGGTGAGTGGATCGGTAAGAGAGATGCGTTCCATTTCTTTGTACATGCGCGCATTGCTAAGCGCCACGGAAAGGAAATTTGTGAGCAGAGAGAAGATTTCTATTTCGGATGCGGAATAAGGACTTCGGTTGTGTTTGTTTCCAACAATGACAAGACCAAATCGCTGGTCTCTATGGATAAGCGGGGCAAGTAGCTGGCCCTCCTGTTCAACCACGGATTTTAGATATTCTGAATTCTCGAGCAAATGCTGCTGTTTATCAATGACAAGGCAATTGTTGTGTAGTTGTAGAATTTTAAAGATAGGATCTGCATTTTCAATTGTGAGGTTTTGTGCCTTTTTTTTGCTAACACCCTGGAAGTAAACCGGAGTAAAATTTTTCGAATATGGGGTTTTGGCGGTAAAAATAAGAATGCTGCGTGTGCTTATGAGGCCAAATAGATTGAGCAAGTAGGTGTTGATAATTTCCGGTTCATCCATGGCTGAGTTTAGCTTGAAGGAGATTTCGACCAGATTGTGAAGGCGGTAGACGCGTTTTCGCAGCAATTTGTTGAGCGCCGATAAATTCCGGATCTGCCCATTGTCATTGTTGAGGGTTTCTGTAAATTTGGGTTTGCGAACAGAGTTCATTAGTCAATCAAAGAAATTTGGGTTCTACGAGTTGAGATGTGTTCGGTATCGACAAAATCACACAAAAATTAACTTGATAAACAGACCATTTATATTAAATTGTATTAACTAGATAGCCAAAGTGGGACTGCCTGCCGTTGAATACTAACGTAGTACAATTCCTGTTTTAGGAATAAAAGCAGATCTTCCTTGTAGAGTTAATACGTTCATGCAGTGGCAGTCTTTAAATAGTATCCTTAGAACCACCTCCTGCCTCTCATTTACTCCAGGTACGCACTTCGTAATACGTGCCAAACCTAAATTATAGTGGGTTAGAATTATGAGATTTAAGACTCTTCTCCTTTTGGTCGTTTTTCTTTTGATTGGGCTATTAAGTCCACGCCAGGGCTCGACTCAATATTACTTTGGCAGAAATAAAATTCAGTACGACAGGTTTCAGTGGAATATTCTCCGGACAGCCCATCTTGATGTCTACTTTTACCCGGAGATGGAAGAGCTGGCCAAGATTGGCGCATCTTTGGCTGAAGAGGCCTACAGCCGGTTGGAAGGCATTACCAATCACAATCTGACCAAAAGAGTCCCATTAATTTTTTACTCAAATCATTCGCATTTTCAACAGACAAACACAACACCTGGATTTTTACCGGCAGGCGTCGGCGGTTTTTTTGAGTTTATCAAAGGTCGGGTTGTGATTCCGTCTACTGGTTCGTTGCATGCATTTAAAAAAGTCATCAACCATGAAATGGTGCATGTTTTTACGCGTAGCAAAATGAATCGCATATACAAAGATCACAACAAAACATTGTTTCCGGGTCTGCCGCTGTGGTTCACAGAAGGGATTGCAGATTATTGGGCATCCAATTGGAATTCAGAAGCTGAAATGTTTATTCGGGATGCAGTGCTGAGCGGTTATTTGGTGCCAATTTCCCAGATGGATCGGATTTATGGTAGCTTTCTAATGTATAAAGAAGGTCAGGCCATTTGCAAATATATTGCTGAGAATTTTGGTGAAGAGAAGCTTATTCAGCTTTATGAAAACGCCTGGAAAGAAAGTAGTTTTTCCGATGTCATGAAGTTGACTATCGGTCTCAATTACAAAGAATTTGATGAAAAATGGATCTATGATCTGAAGAAAAAGAAGTATCCTTTGCTGGAAGGTAGTGATTCTCCAAGCATGATCACCAGGCGAATTACCCGTGAGGGCGTAAATACAAAACCGGCTGTTTTTACAAAGGATAACGAGAAATGGGTGGCATTCACCGCCAACCGTCTCGGCTATTCAAATATTTATGCAAAACCACTTAACGGCTCCTCAAAGCAGCTTGAAGTACTGGTAAAAGGCGAACGCACCCCGGATTTCGAAGCTTTTTACCTACTCATGAGCAAGCTTGATGTCAACGACCGGCAGCAATTGACGTTCATTTCCAAAAGTGGGGCCAGGGATGCCCTTTACGTTTTTGATATTGAACAAGAAAAAATACTGAAGAAATTCATCTTCCCGGATCTCGTTTCACTTGCATCGCCCAGTTGGTCGCCGGACAATATGCAAATTGCATTTTCCGGAATCAATTTTTCCGGATTGCGGGATATCTATGTTGTTGATGCTGAAACAGGCACAGTCACCCGGCTCACAGACGATTTTTTTAATGATCGTGATCCGGTCTGGTCGCCGGATGGTAGTAATCTTGCATTTAGTTCCGACCGTTCTCATTTTGGCAAGGATGGTTTTAGCAACCTGTTCGCATACAACATACAGAGCGGCAGAATTTTTCACCTCACCCAGGGCAGATTTAATGATTTTTACCCTGCTTGGTCGCCTGACGGAGAACGAATCGCATTTACTTCTGACCGGGACGGTGCATTTAACGTCTGGATGATCGAAAACAAAGCTGCAAGCATTGCTGCAAATTCGAACGATGAGTTTTTTGTGGCATCGCTGACCAGCGGTGGACTTGATGAGTATGAGAATGAAGCCGGCAAACTCGTGGGTTCAATTGACAGCCCGGGGCGGGTTCTTGACCTCCCATCCGCCATTGATAAAACTGACCGGATCAAGCAGATTACTCACTTTACAACAGGGGCGCAGGACCCGGAATGGGTTGGCAATGATACCCTGCTTTTTACCACATTTCAGGATTTTTCATTTCAGATCAATGAGATTGATAGTGTGAAGAGTCGGTTTGATGCGGCAGACTTTGTGGAAAATGACACGCTCATGATTGGCGAAGAATCCTGGGCCGCCAACCAGCTCGCCGGTGAAATCGAGACAACAACCATCAGTTACAAAAAAGATTTCGAGCTGGATATTGCCCAGAGTGCCATTGCCCACGATCCGCTATTCGGCACTACCGGGGGGGCGCAGCTTGCAATGAGCGATATGCTCGGCAACCAACGCTATTATTTTCTGATTTATAACTATGCGCAGACCAGAGGTGATTTTTGGAAGAGCTGGAATGTGGCGGTTACCAAAGTTGATTTGTCCAGGCGGGTAAACTACGCCTATGGTGGCTACCGTATTGCCGGCCGGTATTATGACCTGGTGGATAGTTTTTTCCAGCAAAGAAGCGTTGGAGGGTTTGTTTCTGCAAGCTATCCTTTTTCGGTTTTTCACCGTGTTGAAGGGTCGATAAACCTGCGGCACGAAAAGCGCGAGTACGATGTCCGTGGGCAAACGGTGAACGGGCTCGTTGCCACCAATACTTTGTCGTATGTAAAGGACAATTCGTTATGGGGGGCCACTGGGCCGATTGATGGTGAACGTTTCAATTTTACCGTTGGGCACACACTCGATATTCAAAATAATGACGTAAGCTTTGTTACAGTTACGGCAGATTACCGCAAGTATTTTCGTGTCGGACGCCGCAGCGCCTATGCTGTTCGGGCTCTGGGTCGGTTTAACCTTGGAAAAGAGTCGTTTCGGTATTTTATGGGCGGTAGCTGGGACTTGAGGCTCTATCCGCGTTGGCGAATATGGGGTAGAAAACTCTTTCTTCTCAACCAGGAACTCCGGTTTCCATTCATGGATCGGCTAATTTTTAGGTTTCCGTTTGGAGGCTTGGGTTTTAGCGGGTTTCAAGGCGCTACATTTCTCGATTTTGGCCAGGCTTGGGACTCAAATTATCAATTCAACGAAGTTTTGGGAAGCCTTGGCTTCGGGCTACGCCTGAGGTTGGGTGGTTTTCTTGTGCTGCGTTATGAGTTTGGTCGTCGTTTCCAGGTTCGTGATTTAGATAATCCGGATTTCCATCTCGAAGATGGAATAAAACAGGCATTTTGGTTTGGATTTGACTTTTAATCAGGGAAGATATGATTATGTTTCGCATTTTTCGCCACTACACCAAACACCCGACAATTCTTCTGTTTTGCATTCTGTTAATTTTGAGTTGTCGCAAGGGGCTCCGCATTGAAGAGGAGCTGAAGGACAACGCGCACGCGAACTGGACGCTCTTCGGAGGTCAGTCTGAACGGGGAAATAGTATGTATTCCGGATTGACCCCGCCTTTAGAAACGGCCTGGGTTTACAAAGCAACCTCGGCCATTGGCCCGACTTTACTTGCGGTTGATGGTTTGGTTTACTTTGTTACGTTGGATGGCAGGCTGGATGCGGTTGATATCGCAACCGGAGAGCGGGTCAATCGCCTGAAACTCTCTGCTCAAACTGAGGGAACCTGCGCGTATTTTGATGGCGATCTTTATGTTGCTTATCGTTACGGTGAAAAGACCTTGGGCCGGATCGACCTTGCTAAAGGAAAATATCTTTGGAATATTGACGCTGGAGACATTGCCAGCGAGCCGCTTGTTACGGATGACGGTGTATTTGTTTCTGCGCTTTACAAACACATAGACAAATATGACTTGACTACTGGTGACAAGAAGTGGCGCTTTGAAACAGAAGATCAGCACCGTTCCTCTCCGGCTTTAAGCGATGGAATCCTGGTTGTTGGTTGCGATAACGGCACTATTTACGCGCTAAATGCCGACAGTGGTAAGTTGGTGTGGAAAGTGCAAAGTGGTGCCAGTGTTTTTGCTACACCGGCAATTGTGGACCAAAGCGTTTTTGTGGGGTCAGCAGATAGTGTATTTTACGCGCTCAACCTGAAGACGGGCGAGGAGTTGTGGCGCTCGAAGGTTGAAGCACCAATTATCCAATCTGCGGCCGGCAATGGGGAAAAGGTTGTTTTTGGCTCGACAGATGGCGATATTACTTGTCTGTCTGCCGCAACCGGGGAAACACTTTGGCGTTTTTCGGCCAAAAGTGTTGTCAGCACTGCTCCGCTTGTAGCATCAAAGGTTGTTTATTTCGGGTCTCTCGACAATAATTATTACGCGTTAGACCTTGAGAACGGTGAGGAGTTGTGGCGTTTTACCACACGTGGCCGAGTTAGAACTTCGCCCGTCATCTGGGGTGATTACCTGCTGGGAGCATCAGAAGACAAATTCTTGTTTGCGTTTTCAGCGTCTGGTGAGCGCGCATCCAAAGAATAATGGCGAATATTGGGCCGTAAAGCAAGATGGTGATCCAGGTTTGAATTTATCCGTAGCCACAATGGCAAAGCGTTGCTCCCATAAAACATTGGGGTAGCTGCAGCGAACAATTGCATTCAACTTATTGCAATTATCCTCACTTTTTTAAACGTAATTCCTGTGATTTTTACTTCGGTAAAGAGAATACTAATCAGTTCGAGTTTAATGAAAACTGCATCAATAATAAGGGGCGTCGTCGGCTTTCGTGGCAGTGTAATTCTATTTCTGACTTGCTTTCTGAGCACATTCTGTTTTTCACATCCGGATGCGGGTGCTCATCAGAAAGGTGGTATGCAGTCAAACGGGTTTCTGAAAGTCGAGACGGAACACAGGAATTTGGTGGTGGTCATCGATGGAATTCAGGTTGGAACCACACCTTTGTCTCAGCAGGCGTTGCGCCCTGGCACGCACCGTGTCCGGATTAGTCATCCGGACTATGGTAGTTGGCTGGCTCACGATTGGGCTAGTGATGTTGAAATTCTTCCAGGCCAAACCCGGATGCTATCGGTTGTCTTTGATCGCTATGTGGCTATTAACTCCCAGCCGTATAATGCGACTGTTTTTGTCGGCGGTTCCGAGATGGGTAAAACGCCCTGCTATTTGAAAATCAAAGACAATGAAACCCTTATAGTCACATTGAGTACCGTTGGCTATTCTGACTCTACTTTTGCAGTTACCAGCAAAGCGGATCAGTCATATCGAATCACACTTGTCCCTGATAATGTCCCTGCAGCTAATTTGAATTTGGATTTTTTCGAACCTCGGAATAAGAAAAATCGCAAGTCGACGTTTTGGCTGACGGCGGGTCTTACGGCAGCGTCGAGCGCCCTCGCATTTTACCTTAGAGATAAAGCAGATAGTAAATACGACCGTTATCTTCGAACCGGTGAGCCCAATGCAATGAAAAAATATTACAATGAAGCACGAAAATATGATAAATTTGCTGGTGCCGCTTTTGCCACATTCCAGGTGAGTTTTGTTGTTTCGTTTTATTTGTATCTAAAGAAAGTGAATAAATGAACTTTTCCCGTACTCGCCTCGTTGTCATGATGATGCTCTGAAGCAGCAAAACTCAAATCTCTAACGGTATCCCGAAAACTTCAGGTGTAAGCACGTTTCGCAGACGACTTGGCAAAGAGCAGAGAATTGGGTTGATCCTTTCTTTTGTTTTTTTAAATTTATTAATTGTTCCAATAATCGATGAGAATTTGCATGCTTAAAAAACTGTTTTTCATTTTTCTGCTCACTCTTGTGACATCAGGGTGGGCAAAGAACGACGTGCCGAATTGGGCACGCGGTGCTCTTTGGTATCAAATTGTACCGGAGCGATTTAGAAATATCAACCCGAAAAATGATCCACTGCGGCAGCGGATTGTTGGCAAGGATGTCAAAGATTGGCAGATCCATCCCTGGGCATCGGACTGGTTTAAAAGGCAGGTTTGGGAAAAAGAGCGCGACGTACCCTTTCGCCAACTTCTGACTGAGCGAAGGTACGGCGGCGACCTGATTGGCGTTATCGAGAAATTGCCTTACTTGAAGGATTTTGGCGCTAAGGTTCTCTATTTTACCCCTGTTTTTGAATCGCCTTCTGTTGAAAAGTATGATGCTGCCACACTGCACCATGTAGATAATAATTTCGGCCTGGACAGCGTGGGTGACTGGGAGGTATTATTCTCAGAACGTGAGGACCCGAATAATTGGACTTTGACCAAGGCAGACGAAACCTTCCTGGAGTTGGTTAACCAGGCCCACATGTTGGAAATGAAAATTGTTATTGAGGCGGTTTTTAATTATTGCAGCATAGAATTTTGGGCATTCCAGGATCTGGTTGAAAAGCAAGAATCGTCCGACTACAAAGATTGGTTTGAAATTCTCAGTTGGGATGACCCAATGACGCCGGACACGGTGGAGTTTGCGTATAATTGTTGGCAGGGTGACAAGCGTTTCCCTCTTTTCCGAACGGATGAAGAAAACAGCCTTGCTGCTCCGGTCAAGCAATACGTTTTCGATATCACAAAACGTTGGATGGATCCCAATGGTGATGGCGATGCAACCGATGGTATCGATGGTTGGTCAATAAAAAACGCCGATGATTTGCCCGGCGCTTTCTGGCAAGAATGGCATGCGCTTGTCAAAAGCCTGAACACCAATACCCTGACAATTTCTGACCGCGAGGAGAAGGGGGAGGGCGAACTGAATGACAATGAGTTTGACTTGAGCTTCAATAGCAATCTCGCTGACGCCATGAAAGATTTCTTTTTTCATCATGGTGCTGATATTTCAATAAGTGAGTTTGCAGCTCAGTTGGAACGGTTTGGCGATATGAAGGCCATTGACCCGCGACATCCGAGTGTTAATAAATTGGATGATAACGGAATTGGAAGAATCGCCAGCCAAATACTTAGCGAGAAGCTGAAGTCAAGCAACCGGGCAGGAGGCAATAATGGCCACGAAACCAGTATCAGCCCGGTAGCCCCGGATTCCAGTCATCGCAAAATCCAGATGCTGCTCACCCTGTTTCAACTTACTGTTCCAGGCTCACCCATGGTTTATTATGGTGACGAAAGTGGCATGTGGGGTGGAGACTATCCGGATAACACCAAACCGATGCTATGGCAGGAGTTTGGCTATGAACGCGAGAGTTACAGCACAGTTCTTCCTGGTCTGAAAAGAAAGTGTGAGAATGCATTTGACCGCAGCATCTTTAATCTCTATCGTAGTATCAACAATGTGCGGGCTGCCAATGCTGCTTTGACAATTGGCAGCTTCAAAACGCACATTGCAGACGATGAACGTAAGATACTTGTATATTCTCGGCAGTATTACTTGAGTGAAGTTTATGTATTTATGAATCTGAGTGATGAGAAACAAAAAGTATCGGTCAATCCAGGCTGGAAGAAGAACTTGAAAGTCGTGGATCCATTTAGTCCGAGTAAATATAAACTGAAAAAACATGAGATCGTGTTGGATTTGGAACCGATGGCCGCAAGGGTGTTGGTGAAGGAAAAATGATCCACTTTGAGAATCTAACAAGAATATTTGGCGACAATACAGCCGTGGATAGCATTTCACTGGATGTCTCTCCTGGTGAGATTCTTGGCTTTCTTGGGCCAAACGGCGCAGGGAAGACCACAACCGTCAAAATGCTTACGGGAATGCTTCTGCCAACTTCCGGCAAAGCGGAAATAGCCGGATTTGATGTGGTGGAACAACCCAATGAAGTAAAGAAGCGTATCGGCTATGTGCCGGAATCAGGCGCAGTGTTCGACTCGCTTACTGCCTGGGAATACCTTGAGCTTGTCTCTGAGCTCCACCATATTTCGCGGGACATTGCCTCCAGACGTATTTCAGAGTTGTTGTCCCGTTTCGGAATGCAGGATAAAATTGACACGCAGCTCAGTCAATTTTCTAAGGGAATGAAACAAAAGATGTTGCTGGCAGCGGCGTTTTTACATAACCCTGAGGTGCTCTTTCTTGACGAACCTTTGAATGGACTGGATGCCAATGCAGCGTTCGTGATTAAGGAATTGTTAAAAAAATGGGCGGCTCAAGGTAAAACCATCATGTTTTGTTCCCATATTCTCGAAGTTGTGGAGCGTATCTGCACCCGTATTGCAATCATCGACAAAGGCAAAATTGTGGCAGTGGGTTCTCCCGGTGATATTGTCTCAGAGACCCATCAAGTCAGCTTGGAACGCGCCTTCAACAAATTGACCGGATCTCCCGATATTGAGCGCTCTTCCGAGGCGTTTTTGCAAGCCTTGGAACGGGCTTGATGCTCCAATCCTTATTTGAAAAAATCGGCGCTGATTATCGCCAATGGCGCGCCCTCACCAAAAGCTGTATTCAACGTGACATGCGTGAGTCTTCCATGTCGGCAATGTTGCATCACGGCCGCACAGGCGGTAGAAGCTTTCTGACCATGGTCTTTTTTTATCTGCTCACGGGCTTGATTTTCATTCCCATTGTGCTTGCTAGCAACAGCTTGTTTATATCTGCAACCCTCCTTACGACCTACACAATGCTAATGATTGGCAGCCTCATCCTGGTTGAATATCACTCTGTGGTTATTTCGCCCGGCGATTACGAGGTGCTTGGATATCATCCCATAAATTCGCGCACATTTTTCCTTGTAAAACTCACGAATCTGCTTTTTTATGTCATTATTTTTACTTCAGTTCTTGCTTTGCCGGCTGTCATTACATTTTTATTCGTGCACGGATTTGACCCATTCATTGGCATGGCAGCTTTTTTAAGCGTCTTCCTGGCCAATGTCACGGTTGCACTCTGGATTGTGCTGTTCTACACATTTATTCTAAGAAAAATATCGGCTGACAGATTGCAACATCTGCTTACTTTTTGTCAGATTGGCCTGGCTCTGTTTGTGTACAGCGGCTTTTTCATCTTGCCGCGTTTTCTTGAGGAGCAGGCGTTCTTGCAAATGGACTTAAGGAACACGCGCTGGCTTATTTTTCTGCCGGCGACCTGGTTTAGCAGCTTCTTGAGTATTGCTGAAGGTACGGCCGCAACCATACACTGGTGGCTCGCGACGCTGGCCGTATCTGTGTTTGCCGTTGCGTTAATCGCTTCAGTTGGAAAACTTTCTTTGGACTATTCAGCGAACCTTTCCCAATTGGTGACGACATCTGTCAAAACACGGGTAAAGAAACGTGGCGGTCGCAAGTCATTTATGTGGTTTTCACTCTGCTCCGAGGAGCAGGTGGTAAGCAAACTTATTCGCAGCCAATTTCTCAACGACAACAAATTCAAGATGGCTGTACTCGGCATTTTGCCTTTGACCATTTTCTATCTGTTTCTTGGAACGCAGAGTGGTGGACTTTCCGATCCATTTGTGGATTCTAATATTGAGCTGTCACGCTCAGGACTGCTTTATCTGATCATTTTTTTGTTTCCAATGATGCTACGCTCTTATGTTACACAAAGTGATTCATATCACGCGTCATGGATTTTTTATACGGCGCCTGTGGACCTTCCCAGGCTCATTTTGGCAGAAAAGAATTTTTTGATGCTTTACTTTGTGTTACCATTTCTCATTATTCTTGGTGGTGTATTTGGTTACTATTTTGATAATATTTTGCACGTGTTGCTTCATTTACTCGTGTTGGGTATTCTCTCACATTTCTTTCTGCAATTCGCCTTTCTTTATTCTCCCGACCTGCCTTTCTCGCAACCGAATGTTAAAGGTCAGCGTTCGAGTAATTTCGCATTGCTCATGATTTTGGTTCCGTTCTTACTCTATCTGGTTCTGCCACTGATTTTTAAATTTGTATATTCCAATATAGTCAGTTACATTGTGCTTGTTGGCACCTTCATGTTTGTCTCCTATTTGCTTGAACTTCTCATCAAAGTTCGGGTCAATCATTATCGCAAAAGTCTGGAGTTTCTCGCCTGAGACTACGTTTTTGTCTCACAACCAGACAGTTGTTTCAAGCTAACCCAGTAGATTGATGTTGTGTGTAGACATCTTGACATTATTGGTTTTGCGCATCGATTTAGACTTTGTCTTCCCCTGAACGAGGTTGGCCTCAGTTCAGTACCGGCCTTGCTATCTCAATTGATTTGTCTGCACACATTCACCCTTTCTTTTCTGGTGGCACCAAATTTGCCAACGCTCATCTGACTGTTTTTCCTTCAGTTCATAATTACCCGTTGTTTTTGCAGCAACCAAATTTTGAGGATTCCCATGCGCAGCTTTGTACTAGGTTTTACTTTTCTATCCTTAGCAATTACCCTGATGGTTCCAAGCGAAATGTTTGCACAGCGTGGCTTACAAAAGTATTCGCTTGCCGTACTAAATTTTGCCACCGCCAGCGATATCCTGACTGATGGAGATGCACAAATTGTGACCGAAGGGTTGACTGAAGAAATCTCCGATGCCGGCTTGTTTTATACCATGTCACAAAAAAACATGGAGCGCGGACTGCAAAAAAAGAACTTCGATCCAGGCGGCTGCAATACGATTGACTGTGCTGTGGAGGCAGGGCGTGCACTCGGCGTGCAGTTGGTGGTCATTGGCTCCATAAAAGAGAGCGGCTCACTTTCCAGCATTGATGCAAAAATGGTGCATGTTTCAAGCAGGGAAATCGTAAAATCACAAAGCCGGGACTATTCCGGTGACCTTGGCAAAGTCTATGATGACTTGCGTAGTTTTGCGCGCAAACTGCTTGGCCTGGATGCAGCACGAACGGCCACCAAATCTCAACGCGGTGAGTTGGTTCCGAACCGGTCTTCCGAAAAGGACTTGAACCTGGATTCTACAATTGAATCAGAGCCGGTTGACAGACGGCCTTATGCAGAACCCGACTTTAAGGAAGGACGCGGCGGTGGTTTCAATTGGAAATATGTGGGTCTTGGATTGCTGGTGGCAGGAGGCGTAGGCGCCGGACTTTTATTGGCAAACGGAAGTGACAGTGGTGGCAGTAGTGGTGGCACCACAACACCACCGCCGGTTCTAGGTGATCTTCCGGGGGCACCTACTTTTCCGTGAAAATCCTTTTAATAAGACAATCTGAAATATAAATTGATATTGGAACTTTAGAATCCGAGGAAATTCATTAATGAACAGGCTTTCTATTTTATTGCTTTTGTCAATCGTTTTCGTAACCGGAAACCTTGGGGCACAAACAAAACCTAAACTAACTGCTATCAATTTTCTTGTTTCCGGACAGGAGGTTGACTCCACCGCATTCGCTGATGTAACAGTCGAGTTGCAGTTTGATATGGATATGGATTCAACCGAAATACCCCAGGTGAAATTTGGCCTGCTGGAGCCCTATTCATTGACGGTTCCGGAAGGCAGTGGCTGGTTGACAAGACGGTTGTGGCAAGGATTTTTTACAGTTTCGAACAGCAACCCTAACACCGGTGATGGTTTGTACCTTTTTCAAATTATGGATGCGAAGAATGGCAGCGGGGTTGTTATGGATACAACGCTCAGCTCCGCCCCGGGATTGGGAAAGTCGCTCTTTATTTGCCGATCCGGCAAGTTGGAACTGTCAACAACAGCGCTTGACTTTGGAACGATTCGACTAGGTGAAAACAAGAATTTGTCCTTTACTGTTTCAAACATAGCGCCTGATGTCGCGACTTGTGCAGGCTGTCTGGATTTGAACGTGACTGGGATAGGCGTTTCAGGTTCAGCGTCATTTTATCGTAATGCAGGCAGTCCATCGGTGTTTACCCTTGCTCCGGGACAGTCACAGGTCGTCAACATTGTTTTCGATCCGCTTGACAGGGATGACTTTGCAGGTACGGCGACTGTTTCAAGTGACGATGGGAGCGCCTCAGCGAACACGGTTGATTTTGAAGGAACGGCCATCGGCGCCAGAATTGCACTGATCGCCGATTCTCCTTTAAATTTTGGCAAAGTTGAAGTTGGTTTTGATAGTACCCGAACAATTCGTCTCACCAATGTTGCTGCCGATGTTCCGGGGCATGATGAAAATCTGATAATAGGCAGCATTTCAACTTCGTCTGCGGTTTATTCGGTGGATCCCGCATCAACGACAATTGCGCCAGGCGACACGCAAGATGTGGCTGTGAAATTTACACCTGCGGACCGACTGGTTTACAATTCCAAACTTCTGACTATCACACATAATGATCTTACACAGTCAAATCGCACATTGACTTTAAACGGCAATGCCAATGATGAAAGCCCGCCGTCTGCACTGACTAATTTGTCAGCCACCTGGAGCGGGTATGGTGGGTATGTCAGGTCAGGCGCCTTACCAATTTGTTGGGATAATCCAAATGACCCAAGCGGCATTGCCGAAGTATGGTGGAAGTTTTCCACCACAGCCACCGCACCTGTAAGCGCTAATGACACAACCGCAAACGGCGGTCGCATCGTTTTGGCGCCGGGAGCGACTTGCGCAAACCTGCAATTACTCGGCCGGCTGACTTCCGGTTATTGGTACTGTTACGTCTGGTTAGTCGATGGCAGTGGCAATTCCGGTTATGCTAATGCCGTCCAAACAGCATTTGTTTATGACATTAATTCACCGGGCGTTCCAGCTATTTCGGGGAGATCCATTCCGGCAAGTAGTTGGTTTACTTCATCTTCGAATTTTAAACTGACTTTTACTATTCCAGAGGATGCGACGCGTGGAATCCGGGATGCTGCGGAGGTGCGCTGGAAATATGCAGCGCAGCCCGTTACCGGCTCTGATTATGATGGCCGCCTGGTGTTCACCGATGCCAATCCTGAAACGCGGACGCTTTCGTTTCCTTTCAGCTCGGAAGAATTATGCGGAGATGACTCCCTCTATATTTGGCTTGTGGACTCATCGGGTAACTTTAATACAGAAAATTTCAACCAGGCACGTTATCGTTTTGATATTTGTGCCCCGAAGATTGAGCGTGTTCATGCCGACAGCAACGACATTGCGATTCTTGGTGGCGTTTTTAGAGATACGCTGAAAATTACCGATCATGTTGGTGTTGATACAGCCTGGGCTATTTATCGTTTTGGCGGCGCCGAGGCTGAGGAACCACCGCGACCATTAACTCAAATCGATAACACGGATCTTTATGCTATCGAGATTCCTGTGGCGGGCGTAACACGCCGAGGCATTGAGGTGCGTGCGGTGGCACTGGATTCTCTGCAGAACCGTGGCTATGCGCCGGATGAGTATTGCGGCGATGGCATGGACGACGATGATGATGAAAATATATTTTTCCCAATTCGTACCCGAATTGAGGGAGAGGGAGACTTTCGAGTGGACGCCGACGGCAGACCTGTTGCACTCATCGCCGGCGCTGATTCTACAAATTATCAATTATTTTCAATTCCATATGCGCTCGACTCCAGCGATGTGATGACAGTCCTAAAAGATGATCTTGGGACGTACGACAAAACAATGTGGCGCTTGTTTGATTACAACCCGTCAGCGGCCGCTGGAGAACGATTTCTTGAAGGCGCTGCAGCCCGTGCGTTTGCGCCGGGCCGTTCTTTTTTCATAATTTCCCGGCAAGAGAACATTGTAGTTGATAGCGGTCCGGGTGTAACCACAGCCACGGCTTGTTATGATTCTATTCAAGTTTATGATGGATGGAACCTCATTGCGTCACCATTTAATTTCCCTGTGCACCGGGAGTCTTTGTCGTTACTCAATTCTGAAACAACCATTTCACTGCGTTCTTTTGAGCGCGGCTGGAACATTGTTGATGTAATGGACGCGTGGAAAGGATATGCCTTGTTTGTAAGCAAACCAGCAGAACAATCAAGTGAAACAAAAATGTATTTGTTGGTCGAGCCCAAAGCAGCGCCTGGCCGGGTGTCGAAAGTGAACGGTTTTGTGACCAACAGCCCGGATGACTGGCGTGTTCGTATTGCCGCCTCCAGCGGCTCGTTGCACGACCGCGACAATTGGGTTGGTATAAAATCCGGCGCTGATGTAAACTATGATCGTTTTGAACTGGCAGAACCGCCTGTAATCGGCAACTACCTCAAAGTGTCATTTCCGAGACCAGAGTGGAATCTCGCTGCGGCGGAATTCAGTACTGATTTTCGACCGGTGGGTGATGACCAGCAAGTGTGGCAATTTGAGGTGAGCACAAATCGTTCCGGCGCCAATGTAGATTTGGACTTTGAATTCCTCGGCGCCTTGCCGGTGAATTCGGAGATATTCTTGATTGATGAGGCATTGCAGCAATCGTTGAATTTGCAGGCGAGCAAGCATTATCGTTTTAAGGCTGGAAAAGCCGGCAGTCGCAAGCTGCTTAAGCTCATCGTTGGCAGCACTGAATTTGCTCAGGAACAGGCCGGCGATTTTGGTTTAACCCCGGCTGAGTTTGCGCTTCTGCCCAATTTTCCAAATCCGTTCAATCCTGAGACCAGCATTCGTTACAATCTCCCTGAAGCCGGTGCAGTTACCCTGGAAATATTTGATTTGCTTGGCCGCCGTGTTTCAACACTGGTGGACCGCCGAAACCACGCGGCAGGGTTTCATAATACCACCTGGAATGGTCGGGACGCGCACGGACAACCTGTGGCCAGTGGCGTCTATATTTACAGATTGCGCAGCAACAATAACTTGTCGGTTGTACGCAAAATGATCTTGATGAAATAGTGCGGAGTGGCTTCATAAGAAATAAGCCGCTTTTGCATCAACATGTCTTTGGCTCGCTTACACAAAGGCGCTGACATTTCAACTTCGCTCTATTATTTTTACCAAAGTTGGGAGAGGCAAACCGCTTCTCCCATTTTTGCGTTTAGAGCAGACCATGTCTCATTCTGAAATATTTCATTCAATCAGCGCCCCGGCAGTCGAGGGAATTTACGCTCGCCCTGGGGTTCCTCTCAGGGCGCAATTTGAAAGGGCTTTTGCCCCACAAAGTTGAGTATAGGAGCCTGATAGGCCACCCAATGGGCATGCTTTATTCAGGCGAAAACGATTGTGAAACTGTTCAATGTTTGGCCGCTGCCTAATCGGAAATATTTGTTTAATTGCCTGACACTACCTTTTTCTGCCTGCGAATGACTTTGAAAGCAACGCATTTTAGTAACTGACAAGTAATTTTCTGCCATTTTTTGGCAGAAAATTACAAATAGCAAAAATCAAAAGTCAAATAAAGTGCAAAATCCAATGTCAAAAATTCCAATTGACTGGTTGCTTGCAGTCAGCCACCTCGAATGCTTTAGCCAAAGATTCAGCGCCGGGCACGAGGACAAGTTTGGATTTTGAAATTTTTAAATTTGGCATTTATTTGGGCTTTGTATTTGTTGTGATTTGTCTTTTCCAGTTTATCTGGGTTAGGTTTACGCCGGCAAAAATACGGTTTGCATTTGCTTTTAGACGGTTACAATTGCCTTTTAGACGATTACAATTTGCTTTTAGACGATTGCAATTTGCTTTTAGACGATTGCAATTGCCCTTTAGACGGTTACAATTGC
>JAJDAG010000190.1 GCA_029262005.1 Candidatus Zhuqueibacterota bacterium
AGAAATCCGGCTGATCGAGCACAAACTGAAACCAGAACATCAACCTTGCCGAGAGCTTATTAACACCAAGCTTTTGTTGTTTCACGGTTTTGCTGTTATTTGTGAAATTTATATCTATGAGAATTTTGCGCTCGGGGTCAACTGTTGCAGAGACCAGTTTGGCCGGGCGCGTGTAGCGAAATTTCTTCCACAATTCTTTTCCATCCCATTGCTCATGAATAATCTTGCCATCATCAAACACCACTTCGATTTCTACAGGAAAAACAAACGCCTGCAATCGCCTGATATTTACACCGCTGTAGTACATCTTCTTTTCTTTAACTGCTGTGGAGTCAGCAACTTCAAGTGAATCGTGGACACCCGCAGCAATTGTAAGCGAATCCTCAACCGGGACGTCTTTTACCTCCGCGCCTGCCTTTTCACCTGCAATCACAGTCGTGTCCTCCGCTACCACAGATTCTGTAAAATCAAAGCCCTTTGGCTGCCGCACTGGCCGAGTAAACACAGATGAGACAGTATAATCCAACGATGCCTTGGTATAAAAAGCCTGTTGAATAAACCGGTCTAAATTCTGGCCGGACACTTCGTTGACAATATCAAAAAAGTCCTGACTCTGCGGATGTTTGAAGCGCCAGCGTTCGACATAAGTACGCATGATTCGATTCATCACTACCTCACCAAGATAGTTGCGAAGTGTTAACAAAACCAGACCTGTTTTGGAATAAGAATTTACACCAAAACTACCGTCCGAATAATACTCCCAGGAGCGACGCATGATGGGATCCCTGTAGCCGGCAGAAATCAGAGGCATCCGGTGATATGTTACATGATCTATTTTGACACCTAAAAGATTAACTATATAAAAATCTGTTTTCTGTGCAAAAACCAGATCAGTATAAGTGTTGATGCCTTCGTCCAGCCAACTTTCTTCAAACTCGTTTGAGGCAAGCAGATGATACCAGTAATTATGTCCGAATTCATGCGTAATGACTTCCTCTACCATGCCGATTCCATCCGGCATTGCATAGTTTGTCATGGAGGTAACCAGGGTCGGGTATTCCATGCCCCCGGCGGCAGAAGCCCCACGCCTGGGGTCAACCACAGTCAGGTTCGGGAAAGGGTAGTCACCGTAGTTGTTCTGGAAAAACTCAATGGCGCGTTTTGTCGCAGCCATGTGACGCTCTGCCTGATTAACGTGATCGGGTTGCAGCAAAATGCGAATGTCCACATCCTGTTCCTTGCCGGTGAATTCCCTGAATTCCGGGCTGGAGGTCCAGGCAAAATCATGCACATCTTCTGCGTGATAAAAATGTGTGGCCGTACCATCGTCATTTTTTTCAATAGCGACCTGCACCCCGGTGGCGCCAAGAACATGATCATCCGGTACCGTCATCCATACATTATATACGCCAAAATCAGCAAAAAACTCAGACTGCGGATGAAACTGGTGGGTATTCCAGCCATCCTTGGTATAAACGCCGATTTTGGGAAACCACTGTCCCATAAAGAAAAATTCTTTCCAGGCGCCGGTGCGTTCAAACGGCGGCTCGGGCAGCTTCGCAGCAAAATGCACTTCGACTGCCACAAGTTCACCCGGTTGCAGCGGCTCAGGCAAAGGCACTGTAAACACGGTTTTATCATCTTCATTGCCGTCATCAGGCTGAATGAAACGCATTTTCTCTGTCAAATCATGTGCCTCAGCAAATATTGCTTCAGTGTCGTCTGAAGGAAACTGCACCGGGCCGGCTTTAATATCCCGCCCGTAAATCACTTTAAAACTTTTAACCTCAGAATATCCCCAATTTTTCTTTTTAAAAGAAGCAGCCCTGCGCAAGCCGTGCGAACCTCGCATGAGAGTCGATTTGCTGTTGCGGAAACCATTTAGATAGAGATGAAACTGCAACTCCTTTATACTGTCTTTGCTTTGATTGTGCCAGATGAGCACCTCCTCGCCGGCCAGCATCTTCTTCTCAGCATCAAGCTTTACATGAATGTCGTAATTTGCGGTGCGCGGGCTGAGGGCTTTTGCAAACAACACCGGCGCGTCCTGAGCTTGAGCCGGCAAGCCAAGCATTGCCGTCAAAACAAACAAAAAACCAGGTACAATTTTAGATGGGCTCATAAAATGTTCCTTACATTAAATTTGAAGTGCAACGCTGAAGCGTTGCATAATATATAAGGTAAGCAAATGAAACGAAATGATGTGCTATGAAAGTTGAATTGTAAAAATGCCAGACAACTGATACGTGCAGCCTTGAGCAAAGTTACTATGCTGCAACATAATTACTTCCGAAGAAATATTCAAACAATTTTATTTTATTAAACAAGAATGTCTGCGGGATTGAAAAATGTTATAGCCAAGCGCTTTAATCCACTTTCATGCTCAACCGTGGATTCCCGACAGAAAATTTCGGGAATGACAATTTGGAGAATAGAATTCTCTGAAAGCACCCAATTTGAGGGAAGGTATCAGGCATTGCTGTCAACTCAGAAGGAGTCTTGTTAGCTCAATGAACCGTTCTTTGAATCAACAAGATTCCTGCTGAATGACATTTACTGTATTGTGTTTGGACTCCAATAAGCAAAAAGGCGTCCGCGGAAAACACAATGCTCTCCGCGAACGCCTTATTTATTAAAGCACTCTCCGGTTCATCGGCAAATTGCCGGCCGGTTATGACATTTTCACTTTCTCCTCTTCCGGCGTTTCCACAACGGCAGGTTCTGCAACCTCAGCTTCAGAGACAATCGTGATTTCTTCCGATGCTTCGTGTTTGCGGCGCAGAATAGAAGGCCGGAAACCAAAATCGGTGAGGCGCGCGTCGCGACTGCCTTCGGGCATGGCCTGCATGAGAAGGACATAGACCTGATCGCGCACGCTGCGATATTGCAACTCAAGCTCCAGACGAATCATACGCTGATTGATTTGCTCGGCATAAGCATGGCGCTTGCCATCCAGCGCATCCTGCAAAGCCTGAACCTGGGTTTGCGCATTGGTAATCATATCCGCCGACAATTTCAGGGCAGGGTCGGTTTGCGATTCGGATATAACGATAACATTGGACAAAACCTCCAACAACCGTACCTGACCAAAACGGTGAACCTTTGCCAAACCATACTGCATGCGCAAGGCCTTGCGGTTGGCTTTGGATAAACCCGGGCCGACAGAATCGCCCGCCCGTTGTAAGAAAAAAACCGATGCGTCTTGCATCTCATTCAATGACGTCCGCCACTCAGCCTCTTGCCGTTTGGCCATGAAATAGTTGGAAATATTGGTTTCAATTGCCTGGCGCAGGTTGGCAATTTCCGTGACCAATTCCTCAGGCAGCGCGATGCCCGTCACCTCTGCGCCGTAGAGCATCTGGTTTAATCTTGTTATGATTCTTTCCATGAGTTCTAAGAGAAATGATATTACCATAACTGGTTACCTCTTACATTTTGAGTTCCTAAAAACAATTTGCTCACGTAAGCTTTTCTTATTATCACCCATTGCCGCCAAATCTTGAGAAAAAAATTACGAAAATGTGTTTTCCTGCCTGAGAAAGACATTGAGAGCAACGCATTTTAGGTTTACGCCGGCAAAAATACGGTTTGCATTTGCTTTTAGACGGTTACAATTGCCTTTTAGACGATTACAATTTGCTTTTAGACGATTGCAATTTGCTTTTAGACGATTGCAATTGCCCTTTAGACGGTTACAATTGC
>JAJDAG010000020.1 GCA_029262005.1 Candidatus Zhuqueibacterota bacterium
TATTTTTTTTGCCGGCGGCAGAATCAACGCAGAACTGGCACTGCAATCGCCCTATTTCTCAGTTGCTCAAATCACTTCCCCGGAAGTTGACCAGGGATTTGCACAGGGAAAGGTGATGATTCGCGGAACTGCCGTAGGCACTTTTCTGGAATCATACCGACTCGATATTGGCGCGGGTGAAACACCTGAAGCGTGGACGAAACTTTTTAAAGAGGCAAAGCGGCAGCGAATTGACAGGGCCTTTTTCGAGCTTAAAACAGACGAACTCAACGACGGAATTTACACTTTGCGCCTGGTCGTCACAAACAAGAATGGCACCGCAATTGAAGACAAAGTGCGCATTTTTGTTGACAGAACTCCGCCGGAAATTTTGAATACCCTGCAGACAGATTTAGTTGACGGTGCCCTGCCAAGTGTATTAATTGAATTCGAAACCGATGAACTCTGTGACGCCACAATCTTCTATCGGCAGGCAGGCAGCCGTGATCAATTCAGCACAAAAGCGCTCCGTTTTAGAACGACTTCTCATCGAGTCAATTTTTCTCAAAATATTTTTCACGGCAAAATGGAATTCTTTATTGAAGCCACAAACAGTGCCGGCTTAAGTTCGAATGAAGACAATCATGGCGCTTTTTTCACTGCCGATTTAAGTGCGCCCGCAATTGGCGGTAAACCTGTAGATAGGTTGGCTCACAATTTCCCTCCCGCTTTTTTATTGAACAAAACCGCAGATTTTGACCAGGACGGCAACCTTGAGATTATTGTCAACGAGTACGATGAGCGCTTCAATTTTACCGGCATGAAAATACTAGAATCCAGCAACGGCCAGTTTGAAGAAAGATTTTCAACGCAACCGGAAATATATATTCCCCGGGATTGGGGCGACTCGGACGGTGACGGCAAGCAAGAGATTCTCGCCGGAAATGGGGCAACCACTTACATTTTTGAAGCATCTGCCACGGATCAATTCCCAACAATTGTGGCCTGGCAAAACAGCGATGATGCCTGGGCCAGCCGCTTTGCAGATCTTGATCAAGATGGCATGGGCGAAATTATTTTGCGACACAATGATATTTTTACGGTATGGGAAAATATTGGTGATAACCAGTACAGCAAAATCGACAGCTTTCCCAATCCAACGCCCGGCTCAAATTTTGTGGGTGTACCGCACTCTGAAATCGCTGACTTTGATGGTGATGGCCGGCTGGAAATCCTGCTCGGTGATTATGATGGAGATATTTATATCTACGAAAACATTGGCGATAACGCATTCGCAACCACTTGGTCGGACAGAATGCCGCTGCTGGACGCAATCGACTATCTTGCTACCGGTGACTTCGATGGAGACGGTGTCGCTGACTTTTTGGCCGGCAGCCACTCGGATCCCAATCTCAACTTCGAAAGCAATTTTGACAGCCGCCACTGGATTTTCCGGATTTACAAATCAATTGGCGACAATGTATTTGAACCCGTCTGGCAGCAGGGATTTTTCGGCTTTCAGTCACCGGCAGATTTTGACAGCGGCGTTTCCACCGGCGATGTGGACAATGACGGGCGCGATGAAATAATGCTCAGCCTATTTCCTGACTTTTACATTATTGACTTCAACCGCGGCAGCACGGACTACGAAATCATCTGGCACAAGGCGCCGGCACGAAGCAACGCGTCTGTAATTGCGGATTTCAACAGTGACGGCGTAAACGAGTTTCTCATAAACACCGGCAATGCTGTTTCGACCTATCGCCTGCTCACGGAATTTACCGGTCCGGCAACGCCAACCAATTTCACTGCCAAGCCCGAGGATGCCAACGAAGTGCGACTGAGCTGGCAGCACAAAGACGCTGCAGATCAATATCGTATCTACCGCGGCACGCAGGCTGGAGATCTCGCTCACCTGAACTTAGTTACGAAAAAACACTATCAAGACAAAGATGTTATCCGGGACTCAACTTACTTTTACGCTGTGACAACAATCGATTCCAGCCTTTCGCCGCAAGAAAGTAAACCAACGCCAACATTACAAGTGACGCCCGGTGCAAAGCCCTATTTGCTTGGCGCAATCGCTGAAACCACACAACAAATTCGACTTCTTTTCAGCAAAATGATGAATAGCTCCCTGCAAGACCAACGGAATTATTTTATTGTTGGCGCTGGCGTTTCGGTCTCAGCAGTGACTCATAAATCGGGTCGCGAAGTTGTGATCACCAGCCCAGGCGTTCTGCCAACAGGGGCGCACACCGTCGTGGTAAAAAACGTCTTCGATCTCGCCGGTACGCCCATTGACACAACGCGAAACAAAAGCACTTTTGAAATATTAATAGAGCCGCCCGCACCCTACCTTGTGCTTGCGGAACGCACCACACCCACCACGCTTCGGCTCACCTTTAGCAAGCCCATTGAACCAGCATCTGCCGCGCAAACAACAAACTTCAAAGTCGAACCTGACATTGAGATTATTGCGGCGGCGGCAGATGCGCAGGATGCAAAAATCATTTTGCTGCAACTGTCACCATTATCACCGATTGGCCCATTTGGCAAAGAATATTTTGTACGCGTGCAAAACATCATCAGCCGGGACGGCAAGGAAATTGAGTTTGGAGAAGGGGACACAGCCGCCCTTATTTTTTCAAGCCCGGACTTGTCGCATGTATTTGCCTACCCCAATCCGTACCATAGCGACAGCGGGGCGGGATTTGTAACCATTGCCGGCCTCACAAACAATGCGACAGTGCGCATCCTCAACATCAACGGCCGCGTGATTCGAACGCTGGAGGAAACCGATGGCAACGGTGGCGTACAGTGGAATTTATTGGATAAAACCGGCCGGGAGGTTGCTTCAGGCATTTATCTGTTTTATGTGGTTTCCGGCGACAAAAAAACTACCGGGAAATTTGCGGTGGTGCGCTAGACTGAAAAACTTCAGTTTTTCATTTATTGCTTGTCACGTCAGAGCTGGAATGCGCCTCGAAAAATCAAGCCTGAAAGGAGTACCTTCAGGCTTCCTGCCCGGAGACAATTTTATAGTGTATGAGAAATGTTTCCGGTAAAACTACATCCCCAACATCCCTTTCAGAACATATTTCGCAATGGTCGGATTTTCCTGCAAACGACGCGTGGCATACTCATACCACTTCCTGCCAAACGGCACATAAACGCGTAACTTGTACCCTTCTTTAATAATGATCTTACGCAGTTCTTCATCAACACCCAGCAGCATCTGAAATTCAAACTTGGACTTATCAATATTGGACTCATGAATAAGCTTGCAAGTAGACCAAACAAGTTTTTCATCATGGGTTGCCACCCCGACATAATTGTCGTTTTTGAGCAACTCTCTTACCAGCAGGTTAAAATTAGAATTGATGATGGCCATATCTTTGTAGGCGATTTCGCGTGGCTCGACATAAATACCTTTGCAAACCCGCACGTTGACCATTTTATGTTTTGCCACCATCTCGTCAATGTCCTTGAGACTCCGGCGCATGTAGGCCTGAATCGCAAAACCAACATTATCGAATTCCGCACGAAGTTTGCTATAAACCGCCAGGGTATCGCTTGTGCAAGGCGAATCCTCCATATCGATGCGAACAAAGAGATTCAACTCCTTTGCCTTGAGCAGGAGTTGCCGCACATTCCGGTAGCAAAGCTCTTTGTCGAGCAAAAGTCCAAACATGGTTAATTTCACTGAAATGTTGGCATCGAGTTTTTCAGCTACAATGCGATCCAACGCTTGCAAATAACTGTTGACCGCGACCTCTGCTTCTTCCATGCTGGTGATAAATTCACCTAATACATCCAAAGTGGCGCAGCACCCTTGCCGGTTTAAATCTTTGACCACGCGAACAGCAGCATCAAGGGTCTCACCGGCGATATACCGCGAAGAAATCCTGCTTACCACAGGTTTTGGCACAAATGGGATTGTCCAAACAACTAATTTGTCAAAAATGCTCACGCTTTCCCCTTTCTTTTAATCGAGACGGATTACTCTATTTCTTGCTCAGAAGTACTGGATTCACCAACTACATAAATATCCCAGATGCCGAGCCAAACGTTACTATCCTCATCTTCTCCACCAATAGGTTGCCAGGTACAATTGCATCTTTGCGCTATACCGTTTGTTCGATAAGTTCTTTGAGAATTGTAGCGTGATTGTGATGCGGATCATTGTGTCCGTAAAGTAGAGTCACATTATGTTCGTGCGCCTCCCGGGCCATTGCCCTTAGTCGTGCAAGCTTCGTTTTGTCTCGGGTAAGTTCGGAGCGATATCCGAATTGGTAATCGGGCCAGTTTAATTTGTCAAACGCAAAACGTTGCAAATCGTAAGAAGGTGCAAGTTCCTTAACCCACTCATCGATTTTTGCAGCACGGGTGGGGAGTCCCTCGGGCCAGAATAAATCAACCAGATAGCGCTTGCCGTCTTCAGAATGTGGCCTGGCATGGATGCTCTTAATCTTGACCATGGGCGCTTACATCCCTTCTTTCTTAATTTAAGATGCACAACAGAAAAAAATGGAGCAAAATATAACAAATTGCGTTTACTTGTGCAACCCTCAAATAGTACATTTTTAGCAATTTTGCCGCAATCCACCCAAAACAGAATCAAAGAACAGGCTTAACTCAAACCACCGCCTGCCCTGAGCGCTGACCGAGATAGCGATTGGAAACAAGCACAACAAAGCCGATGAGCACAATTAAAAACACACTGTAAGCAGCGGCCGAGCCGAGATTGAATATTCGAAGTTGCGAGACAATTTCCACTGAAATGGGACGGTTTGCGTAATTGTAAAGCAAAATTGAGGAGACAAATTCTCCCAATGCCAGAACAAATGCCAGCAGCGCGCCGGCCAGAACACCGGGGGCGATGAGTGGTAACATGACTTTGCGAAAAGCAAACCACCAGCCCGCGCCAAGATTGCGTGCGGACTCCTCAAGCGCCGGCTCAAATTGCTCAAGCGAGGCATAAGTCGAACGAAAAACCAGCGGCAGATTTCTGACAAAATATGCCAGGGGCAAAATCCAGAATGTTCCAACGAGAATTTGGCCGCCGGTAAGCAAGCTGGGTTTGTTAAACGTTACAATCAACGCGACTGCCAGAACCGTTCCCGGCACAGCCCAGGGCAGCATGATCAACGCTTCCACCATTTTCTTGCCGAAAAACTGCTGCCGCACCAGAAGGTAAGCAGCGGCAATGCCAAATAGCAGATTCGCCACAGTTGCCATAGCCGCCATATTCAGACTGTTCACCACAGGTTCAATTACTCGTGGATCCTGAAAGAGATTTGTGTAATTTTCAAGTGTGTAAGCCGGGGGCAAAGTCTGCCAGGTCCAGGTGCCATTTTTTACAAAAGACATGAGAATGACGATGAGATGCGGCAGCACTAATAGCGTTACTCCGAAAATGCCAACGCCGCCCATAACAAAACGCAGCCAGCCACGACTTACCAGTTTCGGGCGCAGCCGCACGCCTTTACCACCGCCAACATATTTTCGTTTCTCAGAATATCGTCGCAACAGAATGAGAAAGATCACCGAAATAGTGGTCAAAATCACGGCCTGGGTGATGGCAAGTTCAAGCTCGCCATTGAGTTTAGTATTAAAAATTTCAAGGCTGAGAACCCGAAAACTTCCGGCAAAAATAAACGGCGCGCTAAACGAAGCCATGGAGGTCATAAAAACCAGCAGAGCGGCTCCGGCCAAAGCCGGCGTCATCATTGGAACAATAACTTTTGTAAGCGTCATCCAGGGGCCGGCACCGAGGTTTCGTGCGGCCTCCAGCACGGCTGAATCCATTTCAGAAAAAAAAGTAGCCGAGAACAGGTAAAAATAAACATACATTGAATAAGTGTGCACAACAAGAATGGCCGAAACTCCAGTGATTGCAAATGGCACACTGGGCAACGAAAAAAGCGCTTGCAGTCCCCGGGGCAAAATACCGCTCTCGCCTGCTAAAAAGAGAAACGCCAGCACACCCACCAAAGGTGGCATGACAATCGGCAGAATTGCCAGTGAGGCGAAGAGCTTCTTGCCTGGAAAATCATAAAATGCGAAGAAAAATGCCAACGGCACACCGACCAGTGCCGAAAAAACGACCGTGAGCAATGAAATATAAAGACTGCCACCGAGCGCCTGCCAATTGGCGGTGTGAGTCAGATTAAAAAACTGCTGATAGTTTGCCAGAGAGAACAAACCGTCCTGCACAAAACTCTGTAAGAGAATTTGCAAATTCGGATAGAGCACGTAACCGGTCAGAACAAACAAAACCGGCAACAATATCACCAGAAGTGTGGAATTCTGTTGCAGCCATTGCAAAAACAACTGCCGAAGCCTGTTGCTCAGAGAGGGTGTTTTCACTGGGGCAAAACAGTTATTTGTGAGGGATGAATGGTCAACTGCAGCGAAGTTCCAACTTGGCGTTTGAAGTCTCCGGCTTTAGCCAGACGCCTGAGCCGCAGTCGAAAGCCAAAGACATCAACTTCATAATCCACAACAGAGCCGCTGTAACTCAAGCGCTTGAGTGTGCCGGTGAAAACGTTGACTGCATCGGTGGAACCGTCCACTATTTGAATGTGTTCGGCGCGCAGGCCGAGTGCGACCTTTTGTTTGTTTACAAACTCCGAATTTTCCACACGCAAACGCCATTCAAGCGCTACGGCAACTATTTTCTGTCCGGCTTCAACCAGCATTGTTCCTTTGACGATGTTGGAATTGCCAACAAAGCGGGCGACAAATGTATTGGCAGGTTTTTCGTAAATTTCTGCCGGTGTGCCTATTTGCTGGCAAACGCCATTATTCAACACAGCGATGCGATCAGATAAGCTAAGCGCTTCGTCCTGATCATGCGTTACATAAATTGTCGTAATGCCCAGACGATGTTGCAGCGCTTTGATTTCATCCCGAGTTTCTTCACGCAACTTGGCGTCCAGGTTACTCAGCGGTTCATCCAGCAACAAAATACCCGGCTCAATGACAATGGCTCGGGCCAGGGCCACACGTTGCTGCTGCCCACCGGAAAGTTGGGTAACGCTGCGCGCTGCCAGCTCCTCGAGACCAACCAGCCCAAGCGCTTTTTGCACGCGATGGCTGATTTCCGGTTTGGCTACTTTGCGCGCCTGCAAACCAAAAGCCACATTCTGAAAAACCGTCATGTGTGGAAACAGAGCGAAATTCTGAAACACCATGCCCGTGTTGCGCAGGTTCGGTTTAAGCCTGGTCACTTCTTGCTCATCAAAAAAGATTTTACCGGAAGTTGGCAGCTCAAAGCCGGCGATCATGCGCAGGGTCGTGGTCTTGCCACAGCCGCTTGGCCCCAGCAGGCTGAAGAATTCGCCTTCGCGGATTTCCAAGTCGACCTTTTGCACAGCAACTGTCGTATCGAATGCTTTGTGCAGATTTTTGAGGATAACCTTAGACATAATGAGCAAGCATAATACGACAATGAGGCAAAGATTTCAAGGACTTTTTATCCCAGACTTCTAGCCTTGCGCCCCTTCCAAACCAATTTCAGTTTCCCCGGACGCAACAGGAACCGGTGAAGTGTGTAACGCCTGCCACAGATTTAATTCACCTGACCACAGCCCCAATTTCATCAATGTGCGAAACAGCATGTAGACTTGCTGCAGCAGAAAAAGCGAAAACACAACAAGGGCGTTCGGGGCAGAAAGCAGGTCGGCAATTGGATTGTAAAGCACCAGCACAACAGCGCCTGCCAGATAAAAAACAGACACCAGCGCCAGGGTCTTGCCAATATTGCCAAAAACAAACTGGAGACTTTGAAACAGCGCACGCCGCATTTTCCTCTCATCAAAAACGACAACGTATATTCGCGCGTAATCAAATACCATCCATGAAAAAAACAAGCCCACGACCCGTAAAATGAACTGGGCCCAGGCGCCCCAGTAAACCACATATTGATAGGGGTCATCACCAAACACCAGACGTTGGATGCCAGTTTCTATAAACTGCAGACAAAAAAAGATAACAAACAAAGGCAGACAGAAAAGCAACAAACGAGCAAACCGGCCAAAATACCGGCCACATCCGCGCCAAAACAGGGCGCTTGAAAAAGCATCCTTCTGCACAAGCACGGCAAATACGCCGCCTGAAAAGAAAAGCACACACAGAAAGTAAATTAGGGCTAAAACAAAAATCAGACTGCTGTAAGTATCAAAAAATCCAGGATGATAGCGAAACAGTTCAGACAAAAAATCAAAATCCATCTGCCCAGCCAATTTCTCGCCTGTTAAACTTGACCCGACAAAATCGCCGGTTACCGCACGAAAGGGCAACATCAATATAAGACCAAACAGAAGGTTGGTTAAATAAAAAATGAGCAAGAGTCGCTTGTGCTTTAGCGCTTGAGAAAATCCGGTTTTTATAACATTGACAATCATCAAAACCTCCTATTTTAGGGCGCTCATTGGCACAGATACCAAATTTAAGAAATCCGGCT
>JAJDAG010000191.1 GCA_029262005.1 Candidatus Zhuqueibacterota bacterium
TATAAAACCCGACCTTTTCAAATGACGTATTTTGCCGCAAAGCTTGTAACGCATCGTAGTAGACTTTTAGTGTGCTTGATTGTGTAAAGAACAGAGCATTCATAGAAGCAAACCCCTTCCCGGACAAGCCGGAAGTCGAAAATTCAATATTGGATAATCTAATTCAAAGGTTGAAAAAAACGACCCTGCTGCCGGAAACAACTGTTAAGCGAATCACCAATTTTCAAAACTCAGGCAGCCAGGCGTTTTTCAGCGGACTGAACCTGAGGAGTATCCCCGGTCGGTAGCACATTGAACCAACCAACCCCCGGTGTAGTCAAAGACTTCCAATCGATTTGCGCCAAAGGTTCATCAGTGAGCACCGAACATATTTCAGCGATGGTTGTGCACCTGAGCCAGGTATCAAATAAGCTACTTTCAGAATAGTACCGTCCTAGCTTATTCCAACCCGTAACAATTTTTCCATTTTTTCTCACCCGCATTTTTCGGCCAATCGCCTTCCGGTTGCAATAGTACCACATATACGGATCCCGATATCTAAAAATACCAGTCAGGTTATAAAGCACAGTCGTCAGACCAAAATTTGCCCGTTTTGCCCAGGCAAATCCCCCATCTTCATTTTGGTCTTTCAAAATTGAAGCGAGCGCTTTGCTTAAAGCCTTTTTGATTTCGACTCGGCGATAGTTGTTGCGATGATAAAAATAAATCATGGGTTCAATGCCATCGATATCATCACAAGTTCCGCCACCAACTCCCGGGAAAAACAACCCATCGCGCTGTTTCAAAAACAGCATGCGATCGACTACACGCTCGGCATGGTTGACTGGACGGCCGAAATAATTATAGATGACAAATTGATGATAAAAACCACCCATACCTTGAAAATAGGCCGCAGCTTTTGACGTGCCCCAAAAACCGCTCTCAGAACTTTGATGCGCATCCATCCAATCGAACCACACATCAATCGCATCACGGGCTTGTTCATCATGAAAATGCTCCCATTGATAGGTCATGCAGATAGCCAGAAACATAACTTTATTTCCACTATTCCAGGGACGTGTCCAGTCTAAATTGTCAAGCCACTGATTCATAGCCTGTGGATTTTTCCACTCAGAGAGGAAGCTCAGGGGATACTGCGCTTCTGCGCCTAAAGCATCGAGAGCACTGAGACAAAACGTGGTTAACTGGTGAGTTAAATGAGTTTCATCGTGGGTTGGATCGGTCACCCTTTCTTTCGCAGCCGGGTCACAAAAGAAACCGCTGTCCTTTTGCTGGAAGCTCTGCAGGTAATCAATCCACGCTTGCCGCTCACTGTCCGACAGGCTGCTTATTTCTCCGAAAAGATGTTTAATGAAAATAGCAAAACATGAATTAAACGGTGTCGCATCAGAAGATGCATTCATTTTATATTGCCAAATCGGCCCGTCTTTAACATGCATGCTGTCCAACCAGCTCAACACACGTTGTCTTAACAAACTTGCAGAATGGTTGTTGCTATTTGAACCCATGTTTTACACTCCTTTGTGTTTTAATTTTCACCATCAATAAGCGCTCCCGCACTGATTGCCCGCACAGTCACTGAGTGCCTGCTACGCAAAATATCTTTGACACGTTGACTCAGGGTTTGTGGAATTTTTTCATTTGTTGCCAGCACTCTTAATCCCATTTCATCGCACCATTTTTTTACCTCGTCGTATGTATGGTGCGTTGCAATTGGAGCCGCATACCAATCAAAAATACAATGTGGATGATCTTCCAGTCGCATAAACACATTGACAAGTCTCAGCAGTCTCAGCCGCTTAAGAACATTGGAAGCACTATATAGCCTCTTGGTCAGTTGACTCAAATTGTCAATCGACATTCTGGTAGTTCGGTTTCGAAGACTGGCATCGATATACTCGTAAACTGTATTGCCTTTACCGTAAACGTGTGCCGTTAATGATCCATTGGGTTTTAGCAGTTCTGACAGGGAAGTAGTCGCCTTTTGGGCGTTCCCCGTGTGCATAAGAACGCCAATGGAGTAGATAACGTCAAATATTCTTTTAAACGGGGGATTAAAAATATCGCCTTGCACAATGTGTGTATTAGACAGATTTCTAGTATTTTTATATGCGGACTCCACCCCATCCCCCAAATCCATGCCAATCACTCTTCCGCCATAAACAGAAGCCCAGTATGAATAACGACCATTACCACACCCGGCATCTAAAACGAATTTGTCTTTAATCTCACTTGCCGCAAGAAGTGACTTGTGAAGAAAAACATTTTCCTCGCTTGTAATATCATACTGAGGATCGTCCCAGCCGAACCTTGAATATTCCAGCCACTCATGTCCAAAATTCTTTATGGTTTCCTGTTTGAGTTCTTTTAGTTCATCTTCCGGTAATTCGAACTCGTATCCTAGTGATAATGAATCAAATTGAGTTTTAAACCTTTTGACAAATTCATTCGTTAATTCCAACCTCAGATTTTCCGGTAACATGCGCGGAATCCCCCTGGTAATTGGGTACCAGGCACCACACTGCTCACCCTTGCAAATGAGCAAGCCCTCCATAAATTCTTCATTTTCAAGTTCGAATGGCTGCAATTTTAGTTGATGTTTGCATTGTGGACAAACGAGATACTTCACTAGGATTTTATCCATTTAACCTCTCCTGGTAAACAAACTGACTCTCATTTCTAAGCCATTGCTCCAGAACTAAAATCGTCCATATTTTTGCACCGGAGGCATGCAGTAACTTGTTGGTTAAAAATTTCTGATTGAGCAGGCCCTGCTTCACTGCTTCACCATTAATCAGGAATCCCTCGATAAACTCACGATTCGGCTCCACCCATGACTGCCAGGGAACGCTAAACCCTTTTTTGCCGCGATGGATGATTGCATCCGGCAGTTTCTCCTCCATACTTTGTTTTAACAGGTGTTTCAAATGCCCCTTCTGATAGTGAACTCCGGCCGGCATAGAGAACCCGAACTCGACAATTTCATGGTCAAGTAGCGCCGGACGTACTTCCAGAGACACAGCCATACTGGCACGGTCCACTTTGGTCAGAATGTCATCGGGAAGATAGGTTTTTAAATCCAGATATTGCAGGCGGGTCATGACATCGAGATCCTCACGCCAGTGTTGCCGGAAATACCAGTAATCGTCGTATTCACCCAATTCACGAGCCAGATCACCGTCGAGCAATTGTCGTTTTTCGGAGGGGCTGAAATAATCAACCATTGAACCGTATTGTTCAAGTTCACTGGCAGCAGTCATGAAACGAAATGTTCCATAGCCTTTCCTGTCATGAAATATAGCTGGCACGCCTAGCCAGGGCGCTCTTGGCCATGCCTGCCGGGCTTCGAATGTAGCGAAGCGCCGGTAGCCGCAGAAAACTTCATCACCCCCATCACCTGACAAGGCGACTTTAATTTGTCGGCGGGCCAGACGACAGACTTCATAAGTCGGCATGGCTGAACTGTCTGCGTAAGGCTCGTCATACATCCATGCCGTACGCTGCAAACTATTCATCACGGAATCAGAACCAATGGTTGCCTCGAAGTATTGAGTTGACAAATGCTCTGCTATGAGTTTGGCGTATTGTGTTTCTGAATGTTTCTCATCATCAAAACCCACCGAACAAGTAATGAGGCCATTATTAGAATGCTGCTTGGCGAAATAGGTTACCGTACTGGAATCAATGCCGCCACTCAACAAAACCCCCACCGGCACATCGCTAACCATCTGTGCCTCGACAGCCGTCTCAAGTTTCCGACTTAGCAAATGTTTGGCATCCCCGTTGAGCAGCTCAAGTCGATTCTCGAAGCTAAGTTGCCAATAAGGCTTGCTTGCCTGCGGTCGCCCTTCGAAAGAGAGTGTGTGACCGGGTAAAAGCTTGCGAATGCGTTTATAGGCGGTTTTGGGTGCCGGGATGTAGCCATAAGTAAGATAATCCGACAATCCCGCCATATCAAATTCAGCATCAATTTTCGGCAAGGCGCGAATCGCTTTTATCTCTGAAGCGATTGCAAAACAGGTTCCGTCCCAATAGTAGAAAAGCGGTTTGATCCCCAGTCGGTCTCTCGCCAGGAAGAGACGATTACGCCGTTCATCAAGAACGACAAAAGCAAACATGCCATTGAATCGCTGGACACAGTCATCGCCCCATGCTTCATAGGCGTGCACAATTACCTCGGTATCGGTGTTGGAAACAAAGGTGTGCCCTGCTCTTTCTAACTCTGAGCGCAATGATTGAAAATTATAAATCTCACCATTGAAAACGACCCAAATGGTCTTGTCCTCATTGTGCAGTGGCTGACGCCCGGCTTCACTCAAATCGATGATGGTCAGGCGTCGATGCCCAAGCATGGTGCGACCATCCTGCGACCGATAAAAGCCATAATCGTCCGGGCCACGGTGAAATAACGTATCACGCATCACACCAAAAGCTTCTGGACTAAGTCTGTTCACCGGAGCGTATGTCGCTAAAATTCCGCACATAAATAAGGGTATCCAGATTTGATTTTAATAATTTTGACTTGAATTCATAGTGTACTAAAGCTGCAACTGTATGGCTAAATATTATAAACCTGTGGTTTAAAATACTGCAAATTCTGTGAAACCCATTTTGAGGTTTCAGCCAAACCTTGTTCAAGTGAGTATTCCGGAGCCCAACCGGTCCAATCGCGGGCCCGGGTAGCATCGCACAGCAGACGATTGACCTCACTGTTTTCAGGTCGTATGCGCAACTCATCCGTCACAACCCGGACCTCTTTGCCGGTGATGCGAATGACCGTTTTGACCAACTCGCCGATTGAAATTTCTCTGCCGGAGCCGACGTTTACAACCTGCCCGATAGCACGGTCACATTGTGCCGCAGCGATAAATCCTGAAACCGTATCGGCAACATAGTTAAAATCTCTGGTCGGTGAAAGGGCACCAAGCTTAAGCTCGCTAACACCGTTATGGATTTGCGAGAGAATAGTAGGAATAACCGCGCGGGCAGATTGTCTTGGTCCATAGGTGTTAAACGGCCGCACGGTTATCACCGGGAGCTCAAATGACTGATGGAAACTCATTGCCATCATGTCGGCTCCAATTTTTGACGCTGAATAAGGAGACTGGCCTTGAAGCGGGTGTTCTTCCGTAATTGGTACAAACAGAGCTGAGCCATAAACCTCACTTGTGGAGGTGTGGATCACGCGCTCAATATCATGTGTGCGACAGGCATTCAGTACATTCAAAGCGCCGCTCACATTGGTCTGAACATAGCTGTCCGGTGCATGATAACTATAAGGAATGGCAATGAGACTTGCCAGATGAAACACGACTTCCTGACTTGCGACAGCCTCAACCACCCGGCCCGGATCGCGAATGTCACCCGGGAACAGCTCTACTTTATCTTGGAGTTTGGGACTGATGTCATCTAACCAGCCCCAGCGGCCAAAAGAATTGTAATACACGAATGCCCGCACTTGTGCCCCTTCAGAGGCCAATCGCTCTACAAGGTGACTGCCAATGAATCCATCGGCGCCTGTTACCAGAACGCGTTTATTCTGCCACTGCTTTGCCATTGTCGACCTTCTCTATATCATTTCTTGCTTTTTGCAATTCATCAAACTGCCCCACGTCAAGCCAGTATTCGCGAATCGGAAAAGTGGTGATAGGCAACCCTCTATTCACCAGCGTGCGAATCAGATCGGTCATGTCAAACATGGTGTCGCTGGGGATAAACGACAATACTTCTGGATTGATGACATAAATGCCGGCATTGCACAAAAACTTCTTCTCCGGTTTTTCCTTTACATCCATCATATAATGACCGCACAATTCGAGCACTCCGTAGGGAATCTCAAGCACGTATTGGGTAGCTGCCACTGTCATCACGCAGCGGTGCTGGTTGTGAAATTCAAGCAATCGACCAAAATTGGTTCGAGTGATGATATCGCCGTTTATAACAATAAACGGTTGCGTCGGCGGTTCGGGCAAGAGCGTTAAAGCACCTGCCGTACCCAGCTTCATCTTTTCTTTGAGGCATGTCAATTTCAAACCATGGTTAAAATTTTTATCCAGATATTCTTCGATGGCCTGAGATTTGTAGTTTACGGAAACAAAAATATTCATTATCCCGGCATCGCGAAATCCTTCGATAATGCCGGCAATGATCGGCTTTTCACCCACCTTAATAAGGGGTTTTGGAATGGTCTCCGTGAGCGGACGAAGTCTTTTGCCTTCACCGCCGGCCATAATAAAAGCAATCTGGTCATCCTCAGCGCCATTGACCAACTCACTTAAATTGACTAAATCGTGCAGACGGCCGTCCTTGTGCAGCATCGGAATGTTCCGTACATGATTCTTGAGCATCATGCCGCGAATGTCAGCCCGGGATGTCCCAACCGGCACGGTCAACGGACTGGTCCACATAACCTGGGTTGTGAGTTGGTCAAGAGAGCGTCCTGCGAGAATAAATCTGCGAATGTCACCGTCTGTCACGGTTCCTTTCAATTGGCCCGCATCATCAAGAATTAAAGCCACACCCTGCTTATTCTTATCAATTAGTTCAATACACTCGCGAACAGTTGAAGACTCCTCGAGGCAAAGCTTGCTGAGGTCTCTATTAGTCATTTTCTTTTACACCTGAAATATGAATAGGAGCCGAAAGTCGAACATTCATCAATCGCTGTCTCAATAGGTCATCTTTTTCTGAACAAGCTGCAAGTTAATTTCAGTTGTTGCCAGCACATCGGCTATCTGCTTTCCTGCATTACCGGCTCCGTACGGGTTTTCACCATTCCTGCAACAATCTTTAAAATCAGAATCATAAATCGCTTTGTGAATGGCAGCAAGAATATTATCCTTACTGTAATCGACATCTATTACGTTTTCGCCACGTAAACGCCCTTGCTGCCTTGCACCAACATTGACGACAGGACAATTCACAACCGGCGTTTCTTTGATTCCACTGGACGAATTTCCGACACAAACTCCCAGCCCACTTGCACCGCAAAGGTGCAGAAAACCGTGGTAATTGTATCTACCGAGACTCTCGTGTATTTGAATATTGGGAATTTTCTCAGCCCGTAATTTTTCAATTTCAGCGATAATGCGTTTGCCGCCCGCGTCATTATTCGGGTAAGTGACAATCACTTGAAAACCGTCATTGGCCAGGACTCGCATTGCATCTAATGCGGGTTTTACCTGTTCTGCAGCATGCTCAAATTCTGTGGTAACAGAATGTTGCGTAAAAACGACCAGTGGTTTAGTACGGTCAATACCATATCTTTCCTCCAATTCGTCCGGGCTGGCATAAATGCCGTCAACAATGAGATCTACCGCCGGAAACCCAACATTAAACACGCGCCAGGGTTCTTCACCCAATCCGCGTACACGCTCTGCTGCATGTTCATTTGTTGTGAAATGTAAGTGAGCCAGCTTTGTCATGGCATGACGAACAGAATCATCCAGTGCACCCCCTTCGGTAATGTCGCCGCCTTCTACATGAGCCGTTGGAATGCCCATTTGCGTACTGGCAATTATGGCTGAAAAACCTTCGAAGCGGTCAGCATACACCACATGAAAATCAGGTTTGATATCATTGAGGACACGGCTCAAACTCAGGATGCCCGACCCGATTGCCTGGGCAGTAGAATAGAGTGTGTCTTCCTCCATATCGAGCTTTACTTCAGCAAAAACTTCAAAACCATCGTTCTCAATTTCCTTTTTGGTGTACCCGAAATCTTCCTGCAGGTGAGCGCCTGAAACCAGCAAATAGTAATCGAGAGATGGGTGGGCGGCAATGGCCTTCAAAATTGGGTACTGTAAACCATACTCGGCGCGATTGCCGGTGAAAACTGCGATTTTTCTCTTAGCTAACGGTTTCATGAAGTTCGATTTCCTTTATAATGGAGTACAAGCCGGACTGTAAATCAAATCCAGGCCGCCACCCGGTTAATTCCTGTAAGAGGCTGTTATCCAGGATCAAGCGGGAGTCCCCGGCCTGGCTATCACCCGCTTCTCTGATTTCAATTTCTGTTTTTCCGGCAATTCCGCAGGCTGTTTCAGCCAATTCTCTAACAGACACACCATCTCCAGTGGAAAGATTGACAACCCGGTACTTGCTCCTACCCTCCGTGTTCAGCAAGCGAATAAGGCCTTCGACGACATCGTCGGCATAAATAAAATCACGGACAGGCGCCAGGGCTCTCAGCAACAAAGCTGAGCTGCTCCTAATCTGGCTCAAAATAGACCCGACAACAGTGTCCTGACTTCCACCAGCGCCATAAACATTGCTCAGCCTGACAATGGTCGCACTCGAACCAAAGCTCTCACAATAACCATGTATCATGGCCTCAGCGGCAATTTTGGTGGCAGCGTAAATATTTACTGCCATCGCAGGATCAGACTCCACTGCAGACCGCGGCAAAGTATCGCCATAGATAAGCCCGGTTGACGGAAAAATAAACCGTTCGACGTTGTGTTCTCTGCAGAAGCGCAGAGCTTTTTCAGTGAGTGCAACGTTAAGGTCGAATGCAAGCTGGGGCGCACGTTCGCATTGGCCAACATGTGACAAGCCTGCCATATGAATAAAGGCCATTCTTGAACACCCTGACTTTTCGGCTTCCAGCGCCAACTTGTCAAAATCAGCAGGCAAGTCAGCAGGAAGAAGCGTATAACCTGGCTGGCCGATGACATGTTCATATTTTTTCTGTGGGTAGCTTTTATCCACAGCTATAACATTCGCACCATGCAAAGCAAGTTCCTGCACAAGTTTGCTCCCCAGAAAACCTGCTCCCCCGGTCACAAAAACGCACCAGCTGGCCATTCTACCAGATACCATTTCGGTCACCAATTTTCAATTACTTCAGGACTTACTTGTGAGTCAGCCTCAAGATCAAGCAATGCCCGTTTACCAAGAACTTTATTCAGTTCGTCGGCTTGAATTTCGCCATTTCCAGGTCGTTTCACCCATGTATTATCAACGGAAAACACCTCCCCGGCCTTAATTGGTGAAACTGTCACAACAGATGCATAGGCAAAATCAATAACAGGTTTTTCTTCAGGCAAGATGGTTTTGTGCCCGCCAATTGCGCTGTAAACGGCACTGGCGCCGGCAACTAGCTGAGCCAATTCATCCGGTTCAATTGACAATGGCACGTCCGGGCCTGACCAGTCTCTACTGACCGTGAAATGCTTCTCCAGCATGCATGCCCCAAGTGCAACCGCACCAAGTGCTGTATAAATACCAAGTGAGTGGTCGCTCAAACCGACCGGTAAGTTAAATTCCTCTTTTAACTCCTGAATTGCGCCCAGGCGGACTTTGTCATACGGCGTTGGATACATGGAAGTGCAGTGCATCAACATCATTGGACAGCCAAATTCACGAATTGCAGCAACCGAGCGCCGAACAGAGTCAAGGTCATTCATGCCGGTAGACAAAATAATCGGCTTACCCATTTTTGCGATATGCTCTAACAAGGGGATGTTGTTACATTCACCAGAGCCAATCTTGAATGCCGGCACACCCATTGAATTAAGTCTATCTGCGGCTTCTCGCGAAAATGGCGTTGACAGGTACATGATGCCTCTGCCTTTGCAGTAACTTTGTAAACTGCGCTCTTCGCCGGCCGTCAACTCGCACCGTTTTATAATATCCCATAAACTTTCGTCTGAAATATCACCTGGTTTCATATCAGTGGGTATCATTTCTTTGTCGGTAATGTGACATTGAAATTTGATGCATTCCGCTTTAGCATCTACGGCAGCATCAATCATTTTCAGCGCCTTATCGACACTTCCCTCATGGTTGATACCGACTTCAGCGACAACCAATGGGGCGTGGCCGTCACCTACCTTTCTCTTGCCGATCATTATTTCATTCATAACAAACCTCCAAATAAAAGCGTTAAGACAAAATTTAAACGCATCTACCGCATCACCAGGCTGTCCATCCGCCGTCAACAATCAAATTATGCCCAGTCATGTAACGGGATGCATCACTCACCATAAAAAGCAGCGCGCCATTGAAATCAGACCAGGTGGCCATGCGGCCCAGCGGTGTTCGTTCAACATATTCCCGGCGAAAAGCCTCCTCCTGGCCATCGTAAACACCCCCTGGGGTCAAGGCATTTACGCGGATATCATAGCGCCCCCACTGTGTAGCCAGATACCTGGTAAGACCAATTAAGCCGGCTTTTGAGGCAGAATATACAGCCGGGCAATTAAGTGACTCGCCCGTGTCATAGATGTTTGAGCCGGCGACGCAGTCTGAGTAGAGCCGGTGATCTGGCGCCACCACACCATAAATTGAGGATGTGAGCACAATGGCTCCGGAACGAGCAGGCTTCATAAATTTGGCAGCTTCGCGGCAACATAAAAATGCGCCGGTGAGATTGCCGGCAATGGCGCCATCCCAGGTTTCCAGTGTATAATCATCTGTGGACTTATAATAACCATCCGGTTTTGTCATGACGTTGTAAATGAGAATGTCAATGCGCCCATGAGTGCTATAAAGCGATTGGAACAGCTCTTGAACTTCGGCGTCATCCCTGCTATCAAGGTGGCGGCGTTCTACCGGCTTCCCAATGGCCTGTGAAATTTCACGTGCGTTTTTACTACAGCGTTCACTGTCCTTATCAACCAGGATGACATTGGCGCCGGCAAGCGCCAAAGTGTGTCCGAATTGAATACCCATTTTGCCTCCACCGCCAACAATGAGCGCTGTCCTGTCGTTTAGCTCAAACATGCGCTCTGCTTTGGGTTCAATTACTTCAATAATACCGTTTCCCTGTGCCATAATTACCTGTGTTACGCGACCATTTTGCGAGCGCTTATTGCAGAATTCTGCTTATTTTTTGAAAAAACATATTCCAAAACCTCGAAGTCAAACTCAGAGTCAATGTCGAGAGCACGCTCCGGGGGAACCAGGTAAAGCCGGGATTTCCGGGGAATTCGTGCTTGTTCTTGCATCAAAGCTTTCCTTGTATAAACCCAGACAACCGTGTTGAGGTCATACACAACCGGTGAATCCTGCCGCCGTCCCACATCTTTGGCGGATTGTGACGCCAACTCAATATACTCTCCCGCCTCAGTCACCATATTAAAATAAGGAGAACGATGTGCTCTGTTGCATGAAATGGCTGCGTCACAGTCTGTGCGGCGCACCAAATCGATGCATGCCGCCACATCAGCAGTTGTTCTGAGCGGCCCGGTTGGGTCAAGTAAAACCAGCAACTCAACTGTTTTACCGTAATATTTTTCTGATTCCGTAATTGTGTGCTGCAGAACAGGCAGCATGGGCGCCGTGTCCGAGGCCAGCTCTTTTGGCCGGACAAACGGAACGTCCGCACCATAGTGCCGTGCGAATGTACCAATTTCTGCATCTTCTGTTGACACAACCATGTGGTCAATTTCCTTGCAATCCAACCCGCATGCTATGGCGTGGGCCAATAACGGCTTGCCGCTCAGCACACGCAAATTTTTTCCCGGGAGACCCTTCGAGCCCCCACGTGCGGGAACCACTCCTAAAACCATACTCATATCTGTACGCGTCTCCCTTCTTTAGCCGAACGGTGGGCAGCCACAGCAACCTTTGTAACTTCAATACCTGTAGCCAGATCTACAGAAGGAGAGGCAGAGCCATCCAGCACATCCAACCACTGCTGCATTTGAGCGCGGAACAGATCATCGCGCTCAAAACCAACCGGCTCATGCCAGACTTCTCTGACGCCATCATGCAAACTCAACGAAACGTAACCGCCCCCATAGTCCCATGTCACTGAGCCAGCCGAGCCAATCACAGCGGTTGTCCAGCGGTAACGCGGCTCCAAATAATCCAGATGAATGTGCGAAATACAATGGTTTTCATGCTCAAGTATAAGTTCAGCCACATCTTCGGAATCGATTTCCAAATCCGAATATTGACCGCAGACACAATGTACCGCAATAACTTTACCCATTACGGAAGTCGCAATGTCAATTTCGTGACACAGATCAAAGATGACGCCGCCACCCATTTCATGACTTGCCGAGTAATTTTGACGATAATCAGTACCGGGCCGCCAGCTAAGCAAATACTGACCAACATAACCTTGCAAGCTCAACGGCCTGCCAATTACCCCGGAAGTGATGACTTCAACAAACTTCTGATACCCGGGATGGTGTCTAAGCTGAAATCCGACCAAAACAGGTAGCGCAGAGGTCTGAACAGAGCTCTGCAAATCATCCAGGCCATCCAGTTTATCAGAAACCGGTTTTTCTATAATAAATGGGATTTTTGAATCAACAAGGCGTGTGGCCGTTTCCAGATGGCAAACAGTTGGATTGGCGATAATCGCAAACTCGGGAGAGGTTGAAATTGCCTCTTCCCAACTATGAACCGTCCGCGTCGGCAATGGGGAGAGTTCCGGGATTGGTTTTTCATTTGTATCCATCGTCAATCGAATCACATTCGGTTTCCACATCTCAGAAAGCAACCGGAGATGTCGCTGGCCAATCGACCCGAATCCCACGACAAGAATGTTAGATTCTTTACTCATGAATTATATGGACCTCAGAATGTTCTGCATCCGCCAGCAGGTTTGCATCGCTGATTTCATTCAGATTTTCGTACTGGGTTTCAACGAGACGCTTACGCCCGTGACCATTTGTGGGCTGTGGCGCAACCGTCACCTGCTGCCCGTTCATTATCAACGATCGTTGTGCTGACTGAAGTACTTTCAATACACTCAATCCGCTACGGCCGTCAGTGAGTGGCTGTGTGCGATTTGCCACAGCGTCTAGAAACGCCTGACATTCAATCCGCAGTGGTTCCTCCTCAGAATATTCAACAAATTGAGCATTACTTTTGATCGGGGTAGGTTCACCTTCATTCAAAACCACCTTTTGATCATACAGTGAAAGCTTTTTGGTGACGTCATCAAAAGTAGCCATCTTTTCTGAACCAACTATCACCAGGCGTTGCTCTTTAAACGGGTGTAACCAGGAAACAAAAATATGCGCGCGGACGCCATTATCAAACAACAGGTTGGTCACGGTGACATCGGCTATATTGGGTTGAACATAGTTGCCGCCACAGGCAACGACCTGAAAAGGCATGGCCCCCATAATACGCAAAATAACTGCAATGTCGTGTGGTGCAAAACTCCAGAGGATATTTTCTTCCCGCCGTATTTTGCCGAGACTGAGTCGATTCGAGTAAATGTATTGCACTTTTCCAAGGGCACCTTCGCGAACCAACTGCACAAGGCGAGTAATGCCGGGGTGATATTCAAGCACATGGCCAACCATCAAAATACTTTGCTTTGCTTCGGCCAATTCTACGAGCCGTGCACCGTCAGCATAGTTAATGGCCAGTGGTTTCTCCACAAAAACATCTTTTCCTGCCGCAAGTGCCCGACTGGCGAGCTCAAAATGCGTTTCAGCCGGTGTGGCAATTACCACGGCATCAATTCCCTCACCGAGGACATATTCAAAGTCATTCACCTGCTTCACGTCCGGCGCAAGCAGGCCGGCCAGCGCGAGTCCGCTCGCACAAGGATCGCAGACGAGCGTCAGTGCATTCAACTCTTGAAAATTGCGCAACAAATTCTTTCCCCAGTATCCACAGCCAACCATGGCTATTTTCGGTAACATCATATCACCTGTTGTTTAAGTCAGAGAAATGGGAGAATAACCCACTACACATCATGCTGCCACCTTTGCCGGACCGTTGTTATGAGAACGCTTTTTGCCCTTCTTGCGTTTCTTGCCATCGCCTTCACCATAGTAGTAGTAATAATGATAGTAATAGTAATAATAGTATGAGCCGTAGGTATTCTCTCGGCTGACACCATTTAATAAAACACCGAGAATACGTGCATCTACATTCTGCAGCAGTTCAACGCCACGAATGAGTGCGTCTTGGTTGGTTTGTCCCGACTTCACTACCAGCAAAACGCCATCCACGGCCTGCGACAAAACAGCCGCATCCGTCACAGCAATCAGTGGTGGGCTATCAAACAAAACCATTTCGTAACGGCTTTTGAGCGTGTCTATAAAGGCTTTCATCTGGTCTGAGCCGAGCATCTCAGCGGGATTCGGCGGCAAAATTCCGGAGGTTAATACATCGAGGTTCTGGATGTCTGTTTGTTGGATGGCGTCATCAAGCTCCATCTTTCCCACCAGTACATTTGTTAGACCAGTGTTCTTCTCCAGCCCGAAAATGCGGTGACCAACCGGCCTGCGTAAATCCGTATCGACCAGTATTGTTTTGGTGCCTTGCATGCTGATAGCGATGGCAAGATTAGCTGCAGTCGTGGATTTACCTTCTCCCGGGCCCGATGACGTCACCAGAAAACACCGCAGTTTGTTATCGGTACTTGTAAACTGCAAGTTCGTGCGCAGTGAGCGGTAGGCCTCGCTGATGGGAGATTTAGGCTTGAAATGAGTTACCAGCTTCATTTGATGTTCTTTATACTCACCATTGGCATGGCCGTTAGATTTACCGTTCGTGTAACTGTGACCGTTATTGCTGTCAATAAAACCGCTGAATGCAGAAGTGTCGATTTCAGGAATCGCCGCCAAAACATTTAGCCCCATGGCTTCAACATCTTCAACCCTGCGCACCGAAGTGTCGAGATTTTCACGCAGCAATGTGATGCCAATACCAAGTCCGAGTCCAACAAAGCAACCCAGAATCATGTTCAGTTTCTTTTTGGGAGAAATAGGAGAATGTGGTAAAAATGGCTCATCAATGATACGAACCTTGCCAATCTCGCCTGCTTGCGTAATTCGTGACTCTTCAAACTTTTCACGCATCATCATGTACAGATTCTCGTCAACCTTCCGACTGCGTTCCAGGCGGGCCAATTGCACATTTTTGTCAGGCAGGGCCTCCAGTTTGGCTGTATAAACATCCACCACCCGCTTCAACGCGTCGGCTCTTGCAGTCAGGGAAGCCAGTTCTGTTTCAACTTCCAGGATCTTTATGACTAACTCTTGAGCCTGGGCAAGAGGGTCATCGGCCGGGAGCCCATCAACGATGAGTTTGCGTGTTTCTTCTGTTAGCCTGTGCTTTATCGCATTAAGCTTTTCACGTTCTCTATTGACTTGCGGATCCTCTTCTCCCACCCCCTGAGAGAGAAAAACCGCGATAGTTCTCTCAATATGCGCTAGTTCATTTCGCAATTGCAACACCAATGGGCTTGAAACGCGTGCGATTTCCTTTTCTAGGGTGAGCTTGCTCTGCCCCAACTGATTTTTGAGATAACTCAGTCGCTTTTTTGTCACTTCCTGCTCAATAAGGGTTTCGCGATAAAGGCTTTCGAAATCTGCACCCTGCTGCACCACCTGCGCCGCCTCATCGGTTAGTGAGGCAATTTTTTCCTTTTCCAAAAATGTCTTAAGCGCTTCCTCACTACCTTTTAGTTCGCTCTCTTTACGGCCCAATTGTGTAACAAGAAAATCAACGACTTGTGAAATTTCTCCTCTGCTAAAACTCTGGTCCATTTCCTGATAAGCCCGTGCCACGCTTTTTGTCAAATAGGAAGCCTCAAACGGACTCGGTGCCGTAACCTTAATCATAATGAGATCGGTATTGCCAATTGGCGAAACCGAAATAGAACCCTGGAGGCTTTCGATTTCTCCCTGAGTGATTTTATCGGATTTCAGGTCTCGCAAAATAGCTAAAGAATCACGATGTGGCGAAATTAGCAAGCGCTCCAAAACGGCCTGCGCCAGAGAACGACTCTTCAGAATTTCAACCTGATTATTCATGGTGGTCGCAGCCCCTTTAAGCCCGGATTCAGGAAAAAGTGACTGCCCAACAGCTCTTTGCTCATCGAGCATTATAGTGGTTGAAGCCTCATAAACTGGCGGTGTCGTAAATGTGTGGTAGGTGGTTAACGACATCGTAAGGACAAAAGCAGTAATGATGATCCATCGCCCGCGATACAGGATCGCCAGGTAATCGTGAATCGAGACTGCTTTTGCCGGTCGCGTTGTTAAAGACTGACTGGCTGCCGGTAAAGAGTGATTATTAGTTTTATCCATGACAACTACCTAACCTAAAGTGGTTTATGGTCAATTATTGAGGCGTTCTAGTATCACAACAAGGGATGCCGTGGCCGCGAGAATGCCAATCACTGAGCTGAAACCAAGTGCATTCTTAAATCGATCTCCAAAAGTCTGGGAAATAATAATAGTATCCCCTGCCTGTAAAACAGGAATCGCACTAACATTTCCAGTATCCAGATGATCCTTTACATTCACAACAAGGATTGGAGATTTGCCTTTAGAATGCCCATTTTTGCCATTCTTGCTTTCAACAACTTGTTTGTTCACTACTTGCACACCGCCTCTGATGATGTGGACATTAGACAGGTTGGCACCCCGCCTGGGGCCGCCGGCAAAAGAAACAAGAGAAATCAAATCAGTATTTCTAGGGACTAGATATTGTCCAGGCCGGGCAACATACCCCCAAACATTAACGTTCATAAGAATCTGGTCTTTGTCACCAAGAAGATATTGCGCAGCTCTATTCTGAAACATAGACACTTGTGATTCCTGAGCGTGAACAATTGTGTTGTTAAACATCAAAATAAAAATACTTGCTACGACGACCGATAATGTCATCTTCATTATTCTTCTCCGCGAGTCGAATTAGTGTGTTAACTTAGGAGCAGTTAGCCTGTCACTTTTGAGCCTGTTTTGCCCGTTATGATAAGGCAGATTATGACGCAAAGCCCTATCCCCATTTATTTTACGAACCTTTCCCCTCTGTACCTGAATAACAAATGTCTGCTGAATTTCATGGATAGAAACCGCCAGGCGTTCCAGCCCCCTCTCTTCCAAAAAATAGCCGCGCAGTCCTTGCAAAGGTCCACAAATAATTTCTACTTCATCACCATATTTCAAATACTGGTACGGTTCGGGTTCGCACCCGTTTTCAAGTATAGAGTAAATTGCCTGAATTTGATTTTCGGCAATTCGAACCGGTGTGCCGTTAAAACTTACCATTCTAACAACACCCACCGACTGCAGCGCTGCGTAACGTTCTTTGGCATCTGCATAAACGAACACATACGACGGGAACAACGGCTCTTCAACTACCTTAATGCGATCACTCCAAATCCGGCGTACTTGATGCAATGGCAAAAAAGATTTCAAATTCCTTCTCTCAAAATCTGTGTTAATTCTCTTCTCAAATCTTGCCCGAGTGTAGACCGCATACCAATAGCGATTATCCCGGTTCTCGTTTACCTCACTTAATGCTTTTTCCATTTTTTCACCCTGCCTCAATTCATCACTGAGTTCTTCCTGGCACAGCTCCGCCAGGTCAGTCCCATAAACCTGGTTTGCATAAAAAATCACAACACATCCTCAACACAACAAACAATCGAAATATCTCAGAGTCACAACCGACACAGCAGCTGCTCTCTCAACCCTGCACCGCACCCCAAACAAAACTATTTACTTATTTTTGACAAACCACTCAACGGTCCTCTTGAGACCATCTTCAAACTTAACTTTTGGTGCAAACTTCAAAAAATTGACTGCCCGCGAGATGTCAGCAAACGAGTCTCGCACATCTCCCGGTCGAGGCTCAGCGAAGATTGGGTTCAAGTCCTTGCCCAAAATGCGATTTAAAATAATCACCATATCCTGAACAGAAATTCGATCTCCACAGGCACAATTGAAAATCCGCTCTTCAGGCAAGTTTTCAATTTCGCATGCCTGCAGATTTGCCCGTACCACATTCTCTACAAAAGTAAAATCCCGTGTTTGCTTGCCGTCGCCATAAATCGTCACACGTCGATTTTTTCCCATAGTGGCGATGAATTTGGGAATGACTGCTGAATACTGCGAATTTGGATCCTGCCTGGGTCCAAAAATATTGAAGTACCGGAGTATGACAGTCTCCAGGTCGTAAAGTTCGTTAAACACGGAGCAGTACACTTCACCTGCCAATTTTGATATTGCATACGGGCTCATTGGTCTGGGCCGCATGTCTTCATGCTTGGGCATCCTGGGGTCATTTCCGTAAACCGATGAAGATGAGGCAAAGACAACGCGACGCGTGCCACGATCCCGAGCCGCAATGAGAATGTTTAAGGTACCGGTAATGTTCACTTCATTTGTTGTGATGGGATCAGCGATACTGCGTGGCACTGATGGCAGTGCAGCCTGGTGAATGATGTAATCGACTTCATCCACAGCACGATAGACAGTGCTTAATGAGCGAATATCTCCCTCGATCAACTCAATATCATTGTCAAAATCTTGAATATTCTCGCGACGTCCGGTAGAGAAATTATCCAGAACCCGGACTTCATGTCCTGCGTTCAGCAACTCTGAAACAATGTTTGAGCCAATGAATCCGGCGCCACCTGTGATCAAATATCTCATGTATTCACCTTGCTCTGTTAAGTCTATTCATCTTGCTTTTGCAGATTAACCAAATGGTCAAGTTCTTCGGAATTGTCTCCAAACGTGGCTTTTGCAGAATTCCGGATGCGCTTTGTCAAGTCCCACAATTCACTTAAGTAGACATTGCGCTGCATTATTGCCTTCGCCCGTTCTTCCTTGAGTATTTCAGCTCGCTCAACTTGCCGTTGTGCCTGAGCGAGTTTTTGCAGAAATTTTTCCATACTCAAGTTCGGTACGGCCAGTCTGTCCCCGACTTCCCTCCACCCATACTTCACAGTCAGAGCTTGCTCAAGAGTGTCCCTGGGGAAACTCAAAACCTTGTCGATGTTTTTGGTAGAGTTCATAAGCACCAGCCTAATATCTTTTGTTAATCTATCCTTTGTCTGATTGCCACAACTATCGAGGCCGCAAAGCAAAAGCTAAAATGAAACCGCACATTCTTAATTATTGTGACACAACATTAATTTTTGCTTCATTCAGCATTTGTAAAAGGCCCACACTCTATTGCCTTGGCAGACAACAGTGTACTTAAGCCGACAGAATAAAATCTGTCCAAACCCGGGACAGAAAAATATCAATAGACTGAAGAAAGGCAAGACTTGTGATGTTTATTTCATAGACAAGGCTTTGTCCTAGCAATAGTTAATTGCCAGACATAAACACCAAAGAAATAACCTGTTGGGGATGTCGTAAAAGTGTAGATTCGAAATGGGTGGGTAAATCTGTTGCAACGCAGGTGAAAGAGGTGTGATTTTTTCCCCCTTTCCGTGACAATTGACGCTAAGTTGTTTTTATTAAATCAGTTAAGACCGAGCACTATGCCGATATTGATAGGTTTGCACGCGGGTAGATCTTTGCCCTCCAATTGAATATTATGCTCAACCAGAAAACGGAAATCCTCGAGATCTGCATCATTTATATAAATATAATTCGCAATTTTCCGTTTGCCCGTTTCATAATGCATGCCGCCAACAACCACTCTGTCAAAACTCGCACCGCGGCGTACGAGTTCAACCAGCACATGTGGTGAACTTACAATTAAAAAGAGCTTTTCCCTTTTACAGGCTTGATCGTTAAGTAATTCGATGGTCTTTTCAATGGTACAGATTGAGGTTGCATAATCCTGTGAAGCATCCTGATAGAGTTCACACTCCCACTCACTTTCGGCGATCTCATTATCACACAAAATGAGGCGGTCCGGCTTAAGATGTGGACACCACCCCACTACAACCTGCCCATGAATAAACCTGTCGTCAATCCTTATCATTTCTAACGCCATAGAATTCTCCGTTTACGGCCGAAAAGAAGTGATACCGCGAATGCTGTCAGCGACCATTACTTTGGCTAGTTCGTCAAATGAAAGTTTGTCTTTCTTTGTGATGAATGCAAGGAGCATTGACAAGTTAAGACCTGAAATAACCTTTACATTATCATATTCTCTGGCAATCCGCGTGGCGGCATTCCAGAAACTACCACCACGCAAACTGACCAAAATAATTAAGCCATCATGGAGACTTTTTGACTCAGTAAGTTGAATTATGTTTGAGTGAAGCTGCTTTGGCGACACGTCATCACTTGACAATGTGAAGACCTGCTCGCACACACCGGCAATTCGCTGACTTGCTTCCACAACTGCCTGTGCAACAGTCCCATGGCTAATAACGAGACAACCTACCATATTACTCAAAGTCTTTGTCTAAATAATCATCTAAATACGAAGCTGCCTTGGCCTTGGCACCCATAGTCTCGATCAGTCTTTCGTTGAACCGCTCAGCCGGGTTGATGCCATCGATTTTCAGCAATTGCTGCAGCGCGATAACTTCGGCGATAACGGTAATATTCTTGCCCGGGAAAATGGGCAATTTGACCTGAGGCAGTTCCACACCCAGTATTGAAGTAATGATCTCTTCAAGGCCAATCCGCTCATAGTTTTCACTGTCATCCCACTCCTCAAGCAGGACTTCAACCTCAACACGTTTTTGCTGGCGAGTGGAGCGTATCCCAAACACACTTTGAATATCAACAATTCCGACGCCCCGAATTTCCATATGATGCTTTAACATTTCGCTCGCCGTACCGATGAGCACACCTTCTGCCTTGCGAGATATTTGAACAATATCATCGCTCACCAGACGGTGCCCTCGTTCAACAAGGTCCAAGGCGATTTCACTCTTGCCAATGCCGCTATGTCCGGTGAACAATATGCCAATTCCGTACACATCTACCAGGGAACCATGTATTGTGACACTGGGTGCAAAAAAATCATCGAGATAGTCACTAAGAAGATGCATCAAACGAGTGGTCTCAAACGGTGATTTAAATATAGAAATCTTCCTCTTTTGAGAGATATCTATGAATTCATAGGGGAGATCGTTGTTTTCAGTCACGATGACGCAGGGAATAGGGAATGAAAGCAGTGTTTCAATTGCTTTTTGCCTTTTCGCCTTGGGTAGTTTCTTCAGGTACGCATTCTCTGTGTTGCCGATAATTTGCACACGTTGATGGGTGAACACATCAACAAAGCCTGTCAGGGCGAGCCCTGGTCGATGCAGGTTGGGTTCATCGATCAGGCATTTAAAACTACCGCTGTCGGTGACCAGCTCGAGTTTCAAGTCAGCATTGGTATCCTTAAAAAGCCGCTCAACAGTTAAGTTGTTCATTCTTCCGATTCATCAGATATATTGACAATCTCAACCTGTGCATGACTATGATCACGACGCTTCTCTTTGTATTTCTTTAACTGGCGTTCCATTTTGTCCACGCCTAGCTCAATGCTCTTGAGCATATCCTCAGACTTCTCAACCACGCGCAAATGCTTGTCAAACACATTAATCGATATTTCCGCAACTTTGACCATCTTTTGATACTCGAGTAGTACATCACAATCAAGAATGCCATCGTAGTATTTCTCAAGCTTCTTAACCTTTTTCTCAACGAATCCCTTTACATTATCTGAAGCTTTAAAATGACGGGCTGTGATATTTATTCGCATTGGTAACCTCCATGCCAGATAAGAAATTAGGACTAGTAGTTAGTGTTTTTCGCTTACGTTCTGTATCTTTTCCGCCCGTGGGTGTGCGCGGTCATAGACTTGTTTCAAGCGCTCGGCCGTCAAATGTGTATAAACCTGAGTTGTTGACAAACTTTCATGGCCCAACAACTCTTTAACTGCGAGCAAATCAGCGCCCTCCTCAAGCAGGTGCGTTGCAAAAGAATGGCGCAACATATGTGGATAAGCATGAGAATTATCAGACACCAATTTTAGTAATTTTTTTACGCGGTAGTAAACTTGACTAGAAGTGAGCCTGCCACCCTTTGGATTCAAAAAGAGTGCTTTTTGCGAGCGCCCTTTCACCACTGCTACGACACGCATTCGTTCATCAAGAAAATTTTTCAAGATTGCATTGAACTTCTTACCAAGTGGTACCACTCGTTGCTTTGTTCCTTTTCCCAAAACCCGGATAGTTCCATTGTATAAATCGACATCATCGATGTTTAGATTAACCAATTCATTCCGTCTTAGCCCCGTACAATAAAACATATCGAGGATAACACCACTCTGCAATCCATCAAATGTGGTGGTGTCTGCAAGGGAGATCGCGCTCATAATTGACTCATAAGAAAAAAAATGAGGTAGCTTGCTCTCTGCTTTGAGGAAAAAGGCACTTTCTGCCGGATTAAGGTCGAGTAGTTCCCGCGCAGACGTGAATTTAAAAAACGAGCGAAAACAAGCGAGTTTGCGATTCACTGAAGATGCTGTCAACCCGGAGTTCATCAGAAAAGAAAGATAAGATCGTAATGTTAACCGATCCAGCTGTTTATGATTATTGGCTTTAAGATATTGGACCAGAAGCGAGAGATCTGTCCGGTACGATTTAATCGTCAATGGGGAAGCATTGCGTTCGACACGCAAGTGTTGCAGGAAAGAATCACAATGCGATTCTATGAAACTAACCGTAGGCAACTTCACGATAAGAGTCCTTGTCTTCCTTTGCAATTTGTGACTTACAAGACGGACAAGAATAAAATTCTCCCTTGGCCTGAGTGGAGCGTAACTCCATATAAGTACTGCCGCAGGTAGGGCATGGTATGTTAACAGGCCTGTTCCAGCTAGCAAATTTGCAATCCGGGTACTTGCCGCAACCAAAGAACACTTTGCCCTTTTTAGATGTTTTTTCAACGAGACTGCCGTCGCAGCCTTCGTTTGGACACTTCACGCCGATTGATATCGGTTTCGTACTCTTGCATTCCGGATAACCGGAACAAGCAAGGAACCGTCCGAAACGTCCATGCTTTATTGTCATTTGCCGGCCACAATTATCACACTTTTCATCCACCATCTCGGGTTCTTCAAGTGGTTGCGTATACTTACAATCCGGGTAGCCGGAACAGGCCATAAATTTTCCATTTCTGCCCCACCGGATAATGAGTTCCTTGCCACATTCCCGACACTTTTCACTGGTTTGTTCCTGCAAAGAACTCTTTATCTCTTGTCGCTTGGAGTCTGCATCTTCGACGGCCACTTTGAACGGCGTGTAGAATTCATTCGTAACATCAAAATAGGCCTTTTGGCCGGCCTCTATCTTATCGAGTTGAGCCTCCATGTGAGCAGTAAACTCAACGTTAAACAACTCACTAAAATTCTGCACAAGTATCTTGTTTACCGTTAGTCCTAAATCAGTTGGAACGATTTGCCGTTGCTCTTTTTCGACGTATTTTCTTGCCAGAATTGTGCTGATGATGGTCGCATACGTGCTCGGACGACCGATATTCAAATGGTCAAGTTCTTTAATTAAGCTGCTCTCCGAAAATCGAGGGGGCGGCTTGGTGAAATGCTGCAGTGGGTTTAAGTTAAGTAGTGAAACCTTTTCGCCGACTTTTATTTTTTCCGGAACCGCCATGTTCTGCGTGTCTCCAGCCTTCTTTTCCTCAGCAGTGTCTTCATATATTTGCAGAAACCCGCGAAACACAATGATACTGCCCGTAGTGCGAAAAAGATAGGCCTCGCCTGCCATAATATCGATTGCAGTCTGATCGACTTTAGCAGATTCCATTTGACATGCAATGAATCGGTTCCAGATCAATTCGTAAAGCTTGAACTGTTCAGGAGTAAGGTAACGCCGAATTTTTTTAGGCTCATGCTGCAGTGAAGTCGGACGAATTGCTTCATGCGCATCCTGAGCAGCGGATTTCACTTTGTAACGTTTTGGCGACTTGGGTAAATATTCATTGCCATAGTTAACAACAATATACTCCCTCGCCGCCTGCAATGCATCGTCGGAAATACGGGTGGAATCCGTACGCATATAAGTGATAAGCCCGACACTGCCGTCGCCACCAAGCTCAATACCCTCATAAAGCTTTTGCGCAATCATCATGATTCGTTTCGAGGTGTAGCCCAGTCGATTAGAAGCCGCCTGTTGAAGCGTACTTGTGGTAAACGGGGGAGAAGGATTGCGCTTAACCTGCTTTTTCTTGATGTCAACAACTTTGAAAATCTGTTTTTTGATATCCGCACAGATCTCGTTTGTCGTTTTATTGTCGGGCAGCTCTGTTGGTTTCTTGTTTATTTTGATAAGCTTTGACAGGAATGGCTCCGTAAGCTTCCCTTGCAGCTCGGCGGTTATCGACCAGTATTCTTTTGCCTCAAACAGATCGATTTCGCCCTCTCGCTCACAAATCAGGCGCAGGGCAACGGATTGCACACGGCCCGCACTAAGCCCGCGGTACACCGTTCGCCAAAGAATGGGGCTAACCTGATAACCAACGAGTCTATCGACCACACGCCTCGCTTTCTGGGCTGCTACCTTTTTCTCATCAATTTTTGTGGGGTTGGCCAGCGCATCTTTTACTGCCTTCTCGGTAATCTCATTAAACATGACCCGAAAAATCTTATCATTCTTGACTTTCATTTCCTCGGCAAGATGGTGCGCAATGGCCTCACCCTCACGATCGGGATCGGTTGCGATAAAGATTTTGTCGCTGGTCAAGGCGGATTTGCGCAGTTGGGTGAGGAGTTTTCCTTTACCGCGGATAGTTATATATTCAGGCTCGAATTTCTCTTCTATCTTGACGCCGAGTCGCTGTTTTGGTAAATCCTTCACATGGCCAATTGAGGAGAGAACCTGGAAGTCCTTTCCCAGAATTTTGCCAACAGTTTTTATCTTAGCATTTGACTCAACAATAACGAGAGATTTGGCCATATTCGATGATGCAGTGTCCGTTGTGAGTATTAGTGAACGACGGGAGTTTCGTCAAAGATGAAATGACTTCCATCAAATCCGGGCTCTGAAGAAAACAGCATTGCAGCAACAATAGTCTTGATGTCATCAACGGCCACATTGCCGTGGCCCAGCATCATTGAGTGCTCAAGAATTTGTTCCAAATCCAACTCGTCGATAATACCTAATTCGCGAAGTTGAATCAAATATCCCTGGGCCGGAACAGTTAGCATGGCGCGTTCAATCTCATGTAAATGCCTAACAGATGAACTCATCAACGGCTGCTGCCGCTCAATCAACTCCTCCGTATCATTATTGAGACGATCCAGAAGCCATGTAAAGGCCGAGCTGATTTCACTCTGAGAATAACCCTGTTGAATCAAATTTTCAGAAAGCAAATCGAGTTTCATGGTGATGTTTTGGTTCTTTCTAATCTCACTCATGATATAAGTTAGGATTTCGACTACTCGTTCGTTCATCGCCGTTCCTCTATAGTGTAATGACCTCGTTTTTCCTCAATCCTTTGGAGGACTATCCTGAGTTCAATAATGCAACTTGAAATCAACAAAATGGAATCGTCCAAAAAATCTATCCTTAAACCGGCAGCACTGATTATTCGGCTGCTACTAAGCAATCTAAAAAAATCTCCAGAAAATGCAAGGGTTATTGCATGACCCCATGGCATTTTTTATATTTCTTACCGCTTCCGCATGGACATGGGTCATTTCGCCCGACTTTATCCCCGACAACCACCGGTTGTTTTTTTGCTCCACGTGATTGTTGAGCAGCTTGTGCCATTGCGCTTTTTTGCGGAATGTTGGCGTACCCCATACCGTCAGTTGAGTCATGTATCGTCTGCATTTGCGCGGGCATACGTCTTCTTGCAACCATCGGATCCTGTTCCACGATGTTTGCCTTCATCGCAAGCTCCAACACCTGCTCATTGATCAAGTCAAGCATTTCAGTGAACATTCTGAAGCCCTCGGACTTATATTCAAGCAGTGGATTCTTCTGCCCGTAAGCTCTCAGCCCAATGCCCTCTTTAAGTTGATCCATTTCGTAAAGATGTTCGCGCCAGCGCTCATCGATGACATGCAGCATCGCGCGCCGCTCCAGGTGACGCATGACAGTGCTCCCAAGTTCCTGCTCTCTGCGACGATACTGCGCCAATGCGGCTTCATATAGTTCTTCAAAAACAGTTGCCTGAGTGATATTGCTGACAACTTCTTCTTTGTAAGGTAGTTCCATTAAGATGGTCCTGCGGAAATCATCACGCAAACCACTCCAGTCCCAATCTTCAGAGTATGTACCCTCTTCAGTATATCTGCGAATTTTGCTCTCAACAAAATCACCGAGGATTTCCACAAATTCCTCTTCTAAATTCTCTCCTTCAAGTGCATGCGCACGTCTACTATAAACAACCTCGCGTTGTTGATTCATCACATCATCGTATTCAAGCAAATGCTTTCTAATGTCGAAATTGTGGCCCTCAACGCGCCTTTGCGCCCGCTCGATAGACCGTGTCACCATGGCATGTTGAATGACTTCCCCTTCTTCTACACCCAAACGGTCCATAATGCCGGCAACACGATCGGATTGAAACAAGCGCATCAAATCATCTTCAAGGGAAAGATAAAATCGACTCGAACCCGGATCGCCCTGGCGACCACTTCTGCCACGTAACTGCCGATCAATTCGGCGTGATTCATGCCGTTCAGTGCCGAGAATGTGCAGTCCGCCTGCCTTTTCAGCCACACCTGCGCCTAACTTAATATCCGTGCCGCGCCCTGCCATGTTGGTTGCGATGGTTATGGCGCCAGGCTGTCCGGCGTTCGCTACAACCTCAGCCTCTTTCTGATGCTGCTTTGCGTTAAGCACTGAATGAGGAATACCCCGGCGTTTCAACATCCGGCTGAGTGTTTCCGAGACATCTACTGTAATCGTACCGACTAAAACCGGTTGTTTCCGTTCATAACATTCAGCAATCTCATCAATGATGGCATTGTACTTTTCCCGTTTTGTCCGGTAAATACCATCTTCAAGGTCTGATCTCTGAATCGGGAGATTTGTTGGAATCACGACCACGTCGAGCTTGTAGATTTCCCAAAACTCGCCTGCTTCAGTTTCAGCGGTCCCAGTCATGCCGGCCAATTTCTTGTACAAGCGATAGTAATTTTGCAGCGTTATTGTGGCTAGTGTCTGAGTCTCGCGCTCAATTTTCACATTCTCTTTTGCTTCCAAAGCCTGATGCAAGCCATCACTAAATCGTCGCCCGGGCATCAACCTGCCCGTAAACTCATCGACGATCATCACCTTGCCCTCGTTCACGACATATTCAGCATCTTTTTCAAACAGGGAATACGCCCTGAGAAGTTGTGATATATTGTGTAAACTCTCACTTTTTTCTGAGTACTCTTGCTGCAGCCTGGTTTTAAGAGCCGAAGCTTCATCAGGAGTCAGCGTTTCATCGCTGTCAATTACATGCAACTTTTCTGACAGGTCAGGCAGGACGAACATTTCAGGTTCATTGGGAGAAAGCGCGTCACGCCCGATATCCGTTAAATCAATTGTGTGTGCCTTTTCATCGATGGCGAAATAGAGTTCCTCATCTATTTCGTGCATGTGCTTATCTCGCAGATAATCACTTTCAACCCGCCTAATCAGCTTCTTGACCCCAACCTCGTGTAACAGCTTCGTAAGTCTTTTGTTTTTTGGGGCACCCCGAGAAGCACGCAACAGCAGAATGCCGGCCTCATATTCATTACCAGAATTAAACAACTTTTCACCTTCAGCGACAATGCTGTTGATGAACTGTGTTTGCTTCCGAATTAATTGTTCAACGCGCGGCTTCATTTCATCATATTTTTGCGTCGAATGTTCAACAGGCCCGGAAATTATCAAAGGAGTTCTTGCTTCATCAACAAGAACGGAGTCCACTTCATCCACAATGGCGAAGTGATGAACACGTTGCACTTTGTCTTCGATGCGAATGGACATGTTGTCTCGCAAGTAATCGAACCCGAACTCATTGTTGGTACCATAGGTGATGTCCTTTGAATACGCTTGCCGACGACGCTCCGGGTCCATGCTATTGGCGATGTAATCGACGGTCAGACCGAGAAACTTAAAAATTTGACCCATCCACTCGCAGTCGCGACGTGCCAGGTAATCATTGACCGTTACCAGGTGCACACCCTTGCCGGGCAAAGCATTCAGGTAGAGCGGCATAGCGGCGACAAGGGTCTTGCCCTCTCCTGTGGCCATTTCAGTAATTTTGCCCGAGTGCAACACGACACCACCGATGAGTTGTACGTCATATGGAATCATGTCCCATTCAATTTCCAGGTCACAAACTTTCCACTTCTTGCCAACCAAACGTTTACAAGCCTGCTTTACAACTGCGTAGACTTCAGGCAGCATTTGTTCAAGAGCTTCTTCAATAAGTTTATATTCCTGCTCCTGCAATTCCTTAATTCTGTCGCGAACTTTCTCCACGTCCGATTTAACTTCTTCTGTCTCTTCAGCACTTTCAGAATTGCCATTGCTCACAATTGCATCAGAATGGAGGCGCTCGTTGAGTTCATCCAGCTCAGTCTTGACTTCACGAATCGTCTCAGCTATTCTATCTCGAAATTCCTCCGTTTTGGCCTGAATCGCTTCATCAGAAAGCGCATGCATGGTTTCGTAGTGCGCGTTTATCTCATCGACTTCAGGCTGCAAACGTTTCACATCTCGATCGTGCTTACTGCCAAATACTTTACTTACAAATTTTGAAATCATTCCTTAATCCTACCGGCTTATATTATTCAAGGCCTCTCCCACTCTTTTTGAGCAAGCCATTTTTTTGCAGGTGAGCCAAAATTCCATCAAGAATGCCGTTAATAAAAACACTGCTTTTCTCTGTGCTGTATTTTTTTGAAACCTCTATCGCTTCATCGATGGAGACCTTGGGCGGAATATCCTCAAAATAGAGGAATTCTGAAATACATATCCGCATGATTAGTTTATCCAGAATAGCGATGCGTGCAAAGTCCCAATTGTGTGCCTGCTTGATGATAAGTTGTTCGACCTCGCTTTGGTTTTCTGTACATTTATTCAACAACCGGGTCGCGAACTCTTTGCTTGGTTCATCCTCGTCGGCTTGCAGCACTATCTCATCCACAATGCGCTCAATGGGCGTTCCTGACATTTCGAATGCGTACAGCGCTCGCAACGCCATTTCTCGTGCCTGTCTTCGTTTATAGCTCATACAATCAATCTGTTCCCAGCCAACCTATTCAACGAAAGTTAACCATCCGTATTTGTCTTCAACTTCACAGGCAAGAACCGCGAAAAATTGTTTTTGCAGTTTTTCAGTAATTGGGCCGCGATGCCCTGCGCCGATCGTTACCCTGTCGATAGATTTGATCGGGCTAACCTCAGCAGCGCTGCCAGTAAAAAAAACTTCGTCCGCAACATAAAGCATCTCACGCGGGATCACGGTTTCAATGACGTCATAGCCAAAGTCACGGGCGATTTTGATAACACAGTCTCGGGTGATACCAGGTAAAATTGACGAAGCCAGAGATGGCGTGTAAATCTTGCCATCGCGAATAACAAACACATTTTCACCACTGCCTTCACTGACAAAGCCGTTGGCATCGAGGCTGATTCCCTCAATGTAGCCATCCATTTTCGCTTCCTGGTTAATCAACTGCGAATTCATGTAATTGGCGCCACATTTAGCCATGGCCGGAAAAGTATTCGGCCGCATTCTATTCCAGGATGACACGCGCACATCAACACCAATATTGATGGCTTCATCTCCTAAGTATTTTCCCCAGGCCATAGCTGCCACAATCAATTCGACGGGCGTGTCTCCAGGATTGACACCAAGGCTGCCATATCCGCGAAACGCGATGGGCCGCAAATAGGCTTCCCGCAATTTGTTCGTTTTTATGACATCGATACACGCCTGAAGCACGACTTCCTGAGAAAAAGGCATTGGCATGCGGTAAATTTTTGCAGAATCAAACAAGCGGCGCACATGATCGTCGAGCCGAAATATTCCAGGACCTTTGGGCGTATCATAACACCGAAGCCCTTCAAAAACAGATGAACCATAATGCAAAACGTGGCTCATAACATGAATTTTGGCATCTTTCCAATCGATCATTTCTCCGCTGAACCAAATCTTCCCATCTTCAAGGAATCCAGACATATTTATTTTCTCCGGCCTTTTACAAAATTCAACATAGGATGAACATCAATAATATCAATCCACTATATAAGGAAATCAGATGAGCAAAACAAGCAAATGTCACCAGACTAACAAAAGTTTCATTATTTTTGCAGTCAACGGGACGCTCCCGCCGGAATTGTAACTGAATTTAATAGGACTGCAAAACGTTCCGGCCAATAACCAGACGCTGAATCTCCGAGGTCCCTTCGTAGATTTCCGTAATCTTTGAATCCCGCATATAGCGTTCTACAGGATAGTCTTTCAAATAACCGGCGCCGCCAAATATCTGCACCGCCTCTGTGCTGGCAAAAACCGCGGTTTCAGAAGCGAACAACTTGGCTTTTGCCGCCTCTGCAGAATAAGGTTGCTTCCGGTCTTTCAGCATAGCCGCCTGATAAATCAGCAGCCTGGCCGCATTGATGCGTGTTTCCATATCTGCAAACTTGAACTGAATCGCTTGAAAATTAGAAATACTTTTGCCGAACTGAACGCGTTCTTTTGCATAACCCACTGCTGCCTCCAGTGATGCCTGAGCAATACCAAGGGCCTGGGCTGCGATACCGATACGGCCGCCGTCCAGCGTTTTCATTGCGATTTTAAAACCCTCGCCTTCTGCGCCGAGCAAATTTTCCTTAGGAACTTTACAATCTTCAAAATTGATTGTAGCAGTATCAGAACTGCGGATGCCAAGCTTCTTTTCTTTGTGTCCAACACTGAAGCCCGGGAAACCCTTTTCCACCACAAAAGCGCTGATACCACGATATCCGGCTGCAAGATCTGTGTGGGCTGTTACCAGGTAATAATCCGCATTCATTCCACTTGTGACCCAGTTTTTTGTGCCATTAATCAGATAGTGCTCACCTTTAAGCGTTGCCTGTGTGGTCATTGAAGATGCATCCGAACCTGAGCCAGGCTCAGACAAACAAAAAGCGCCAAGTTTTTCGCCGGTGGCCAACGGTCGTAAATAATTATTTCGGACCTTCTCATTGCCATAATGCTCCAGCCCGTAACACACAAGGGAGTTGTTAACCGAACAAACCACGCCAACCGAAGCATCTGCTTTCGACAATTCTTCAACCACCAGAACATAGCTGATGGTATCCAGACCGGCGCCGCCATATTCCGGGCTGACCATCATTCCCATAAACCCGAGCTCACCCATCTTTTTAACATGATGCGCTGCAAACGTTTCCGTTCGATCACGTTCAGCCGCATCTTTAGCCACCTCGTTTTGTGCAAATTCACGAGCAGTCTGTTGAATCATTTTCTGCTCTTCTGTCAACATGAAATCCATGGAATATCCTCACTAATTTGCTAACGAATAATCATAAAATCCTTTGTTTGTCTTTCTGCCCAAGTGACCTGCCGCTACCATTTTTCGCAGCAGTGGACATGGCCGGTATTTGTCATCGCCCAAATTGTTCATCATCACAGTCATGATGTGCAAACAAACATCGAGCCCGATAAAATCAGCCAGAGCAAGCGGCCCCATTGGGTGGGCCATGCCGAGTTTCATTACCGTGTCAATTGCTTCGGGCTCGGCAACGCCCTCCATCACACAAAAAATTGCCTCGTTAATCATGGGCATAAGTACACGATTTGAAACAAACCCCGGGTAATCATTGACTGCCACCGGTGTCTTTCCGAGCTGCTCACTCAAACGCATGACAGTTTCGAAGGTCTCGTCGGATGTAGCAAGTCCGCGAATCACCTCAACCAACGCCATGACCGGAACAGGGTTGAAAAAATGCATGCCGATGACTTGTTCCGGGCGGGCAGTCACAGCTGCAATTTCGGTAATAGAGATGGAGGAAGTGTTGGAAGCCAAAAGCGATTCTGCCGGGCACAGCTCATCCAGACTTTTAAAGAGCTGCTTCTTTATTTCAGCATTCTCTGTTGCGGCCTCAATCACAAGTTCAGAATCGCGGGCTGTGGAAATATCCACATTTGTTTCGATTTTGGCCAATGTGGCCTGAGCATCTGCAGCGGTTATTTTTTCTTTCTTTACCTGCCGCTGCAAATTCTTTTCGATGGTCGAAAGCGCCCGGTCAAGGAGAGGCTGCTTAACGTCCACCAGGTTAACTGAAAAACCGGAAGATGCAAACACGTGGGCAATGCCATTCCCCATGGTTCCGGCACCGATAATGGTTACTTTCTTAACATTCATTGACTTCTCACTTTGTTACTTATCAAGAACCTCATTTTATCTTTCCACAATAACAGCAGATGCCTCTCCACCACCGATGCAAAGTGTGGCGAGACCGCGTTTCGTTTCGTAACGTTTCATCGCATAAAGCAGCGTGGTCAAAATGCGAGTGCCGCTGGCACCAATCGGGTGACCAAGCGCCACTGCGCCACCATGCACGTTCATTTTTTCCTGGTCCACACCAAGCTCTTTCACCACAGCGAGGTTAACGACTGAAAAGGCCTCGTTGATTTCAAACAGATCAATATCTTCTACTTTGAGGTTTGTTTTGTTAAGAATATTGACGATTGCATCGGCCGGCGCAGTCGTAAACCATTCCGGCGCTTTCGCAGCGGAAGCCTGAGCTATGAGGGTGGCCAGCGGCTTAACACCGAATTTCTCAGCACGCTCCTTTGACATCATGACAACGGCGGCAGCCCCGTCGTTAATCGAAGAGGCATTGGCTGCCGTGACCGTACCATCCTTTTTGAACACAGGCCGTAAGCCCGGCATTTTCTCAAAATTTGCCTTACCCGGCTCATCGTCTTCTGTAACAAGAACCGGTTCACCCCGTCGTTGCGGAATTTCTACAGCAACGATTTCGTCGCTGAAGTAGCCCTGCTTTTGTGCCTCAATGGCTTTTTTGTAGGAATTAATAGCGAATTCGTCTTGTGCTTCACGCGAAACATGACACTCAGAAGCACAAAGTTCAGCAGCATTTCCCATGTGATAGTCATTGTAAACATCCCAGAGACCGTCTTTGATCATGCTGTCAATGAGTTCGCCATGGCCCAGGCGATAACCCGTGCGTGCCCGGCTCAGCAAATACGGCACATTGGACATGCTTTCCATGCCACCGGCAACGACAACATCTGCATCACCAACCATGATTGCCTGGGCTGCCAACATAACCGACTTCAGGCCGGAACCACATACTTTATTTATTGTCAGGCAAGGCACCGTATTGGGCAGGCCCGCACCGAGTGCCGCTTGTCGCGCCGGGGCTTGCCCCACACCAGCAGGCAGCACTTCGCCCATGATTACTTCACTGACATCTTCTCCTGAAATACCAGCTCGACGAACAGCTTCCTTGATAACCACGCTGCCAAGTTTGGGGCCGGACAATGAACTCAAAGAACCTTGCAACGCGCCAACCGGAGTGCGGCAGGCACTGGCAATGACAACTGTTTTTAGCTCTGACATTTTCAAACCTCTATTTTCTCAATTTTTAATTTTCCATCTGTTTTGCGTAAATAACCCGCTTTCACATGTGGCGCATGCTCAAATAATAACAGCCAATTTTCTGCCATTGCCTGTTTTAAAACACGTTCTTTCTGCTCCATTGTCGTTTGTGGAAAAAGATCATACCCCATCACGTAAACGGTTTTTAAATGGGAACTGGTCGGAACAAGATCTGCAAGAAAACAGGCTGTTTTTCCACCGGAAGTTATTTTTACAATCTGATGGTACTGCGTATGGCCGCCGGTGATTTGAAACTCAACTCCGGGAATAAGCTCACCATCCCCTTCCAGCAGTTGCAACTGCCCGGCTGCTTGCACGGCTTCCCAATTCTTCGAAAGGTAACTGCCGCGGCTGCGCGGATCGGGCTGCCCGGCATAGTCGAATTCGCCGCGTTGAAAATAATATGTCGCATTGGGAAACGTCGATCTGAGTTGCCCACTACCGTCCTGAGTGCAATTGCCGCCGCAATGGTCGAAATGCAGGTGGGTCAACAGAACCTTTGTGACATCCTCCGGCTGATAACCGAGTTCAGCGAGATTACTGAGTAAATCCCCCCCGGACTGATCGATTTCAAACATGGTTGAAAACTTTTCGTCATAAGCTTTGCCAACGCCGGTATCAACCAGAATTAAGTCCTGCTCAGATTTAATCAAAAGACAGTTAAGTCCCATGAGAATACGGTTCATCTCGTTGGCCGGATCTGTTCTCTCCCAAAGCACTTTGGGTACAACGCCAAACATGGCACCGCCATCCAGCTTGAAGAGGCCGTCGCTTATCAAAAAAATATCAAATTCACCAAATTTCATTTGTTCTCTCTAATGACTTTTACGGAAGGGTTCAAAGTGAAACCGGGCCCCTCCCAATTCAGCAATAGCGTAAAGCAGCAACACGTCACTCGCGTTAATAATCTTTCAGCATCTCGCGCGAAATCACCAGACGCAACACTTCGGAAGTACCCTCGCCAATCACCGTGAGTTTTGCATCACGCCAGAACCTTTCCAATGGATAATCGCGGGTGAAGCCATAGCCGCCATATACCTGTATGGCGTTTTTGGTCACGCGCATGGCAACCTCGGAAGCAAATAATTTTGCCATAGCGGCCTCCTGGGTGTAAGGTCTTGCATTGTCGCGTAAATGCGCTGCCTGGTGAACCATGAGACGGGCGGCTTGTATTTCTGTTGCCATGTCCGCCAGCATCCATTTTATCGCCTGGTGGCTTGAAATGGGTCCACCGAATGCCTCACGCTCCTTAGAGTAAGCTGCCGCCTTTTCCATGGCGCCTTGAGCCAGTCCGACAGCCATAGCGCCAATACCTATTCGGCCGCCATCAAGTGTGGTGAGCGCCTGTTTGAAACCCTTGTTTTCCTCGCCCAGCATATTTTCAGCCGGCACGCGACAGTTGTCAAAAGAAACCGGCCTTGTATCTGATGCGCGAACACCCAACTTGTCCTCTTTTTTGCCAACTTCAATTCCGTCCCATACCTTTTCCACGATAAAACCGGATAGCCCCTTGGTACCTGCCTCAGGGTTGGTTTTGGCAAAAACAACAAAATAGTCTGCTACCCCGGCATTGGTCACAAACATTTTGCTGCCGTTGAGAATGTATGAATCGCCATCTTTCACAGCCATAGTTTTGGCAGCGCCGGCATCAGAACCCGAGTCTGGTTCGGTGAGACAAAAACTACCAAGCGACGTCCCTGAGGCCAGGGGTACCAGATATTTCTGCTTCTGCTCTTCCGTGCCGAAAAGATAAATGGGTGTGGCACATAATGAAATGTGGGCTGCAATGGAAAGACAAGTTGAGCCACATACTCTGGCTATTTCTTCAAGTGCCACGGCCTGGCTAATTGTGTCCATACCAGCCCCGCCGTATTCTTCCGGAAACGGAATGCCAAGCAGGCCCAACTCTGCCATCTTTTTAATATTCTCAATCGGATAACGGCATGTTTCATCAATTTCGGCTGCAATGGGTTCAATTTCGTTTTGTGCAAACTCGCGAACCATGTCGCGCAACATCTCCTGCTCCTCAGTCAATTCTGTGTAAGCCATCAAAAACTCCTGGTTTTGCAAATGTCTGAATTAAATATTTTCAAAATGAGCTAACAAAATAACGCCTTTTATCTTCCTTTATATCGCGGCAAACGTTTCTCTTTAAACGATGCCAACCCCTCAAGCCGGTCAGCAGTCGGAATCGTTTTCTGATAACACTCAAATTCCAACTCAAGCCCTTCGGACAGTGGTTTGTTGAGTCCGGCAAGAATCGCTTTTTTTGCCTGTCTGACTGCAACCGGCCCATTGGCGGCAATTTCGCTTGCAATCTCCAAAGCCGTCGGCAGTAAATCTTCTGCCGGAGTAACAAAACTGGCAGCGCCCTGACGCACGGCTTCCTCTGCGGAGAAAAGACGCGCGGAGGTAATCCACAAAACAGCATTACCGGGCCCAATCAGTCGCGTCAGGCGTTGGGTTCCACCTGCGCCTGGCATAATTGCCAGCGCCGTTTCGCGTAATCCAACCTGAATATTTTGTGCCAGCAGGCGAATGTCTGTTGCTAAGGCGAGCTCAAAACCACCACCGAAAGCACTCCCTTGCAACGCTGCGATGGTTGGAACAGTGATAGCCGCGAGTTTATGCATGGCCGCACCAATCCCCCGAACGGCAGTCGCAACTTCATTCTCCGGCATGTTCAACCTTTCCTTCAAATCCGCACCTGCGCAAAAAACTTTGCCCTTGCCGGTGAAAACCGCAACTCGAACTTTTCCAGCCGCGACATCAGTTTCGATGTTTTCAGCAACCTGTCCAAGCTCTGCGACCAGCTCCCGGTTTAACGCATTTACGGGTGGCCTGTCGATTGTAACCAACGACACGAAATCTGTGATTTGATAGGATAAATGTTGATACATATTCTAATCTGATTTATTCACAAATTCACAGTTTGTGGCTGTGAATTAAATAACTTGACTATTGGTATTTTCTCAACCACTGTTCTTACAGATCAACGAACAACTCCCGGCCCTCAGCCGCCGGTTGCACGAAGCGTACCGGTAAAGCCGAGCCATCGGCAGCAAGTTTTCGTCCTATGAGTTTATGGTGAATAATACTGTGTTCGATCAGCACATTGTTTTCCACTTTGCAACTTGAAATGTCAGAATATCCTGTTATGCAAACATGATCACCCAGAAAAGCAGGTTGCTCATCAGTGCCGGAAACCGTGACGCCGGGGCCAAGCTTACAATTTTCACCGATTGTTACGTTGCCACTGACGCGGGCACCACGCTCAACACGCAGGCCTGTATTCAATCTAACACCCCGGCCAATGTAAGCCCCTTTACCAACATACACATCTATGGGCGCTCGCTCGGCATCGAGCTGCAGCAATTGTTCAACAACATCTTCTGCAATAAAGAAATCATTGTTATCCTCGATACTCACAATATTCTTGAGCGATTCGTAAACTGCTTCACGAGCGATATCGTTCATTTCGGCGAGAACGCTTTTGGTATTAAACCCAAGCACAGAGCGGTCATCCCGGGCAGCAACAGCACCCACGGCAAGCGCATTTTGATTAAAGATACTGATCAGGTCGGTTAAATATAACTCACCCTGCACATTGTCCGTACCAAGATGCTTGATGAAAGTTCGTAGCTTGTCTGCCTTAAAAGCAAAGACGCCTGTGTTGAATTCGCAATTCTCAATTAGTTGCCCGCGTGTAAACCGATAACTGCGCTCTCTGTATTCCACATCATAATTTCCATCCACGCCGATGTTGAGGATATCCCGGTGCTCTTTTATCTCGATCACCCTGCCGGAATCATCGCCGGCAGGCTGCCCGTTTATATCTGCATCCGGTACGCGCAGAATACGACCATAGTAATTTTCGCCGGCCGGACCGGAATAAATGCCGGTCAGTACCATCATGTCACAGTGGCTTTTCTGAAATGCAGCCTTGAAGTCACGAACATCCCCTGAACTCAATAATCCCATATCGCCTGGAAGAATATAAATATCGCCGCTGTACTCAGCCGGTATCTTTTGCAGGGCGATATGTACGGCATGTCCGGTGCCGTTCTGTTCTGCCTGCAGTACAAACAAACGGTTTTCGGATTTGCCGGCTGCTTCAGAAACGGCCTCAGCTTTGACCCCCACGACAATAACCTGATTGTCGCAACCCAAACCGGCACTCGCAGCACGTGCCACTCTGACAACAGTCGGGCTGCCCCAGATTTCATGCAGCATCTTCGATGTGCTCGACTTGATGCGCTTACCATGCCCGGCAGCCAATACAATACTTAAATCCCCTGACAAGTTGCCCAGGTCTCCATTGAGACGTGCCAGTGTATTCTCTATTTGAGCATCGGTGTTGTTAAAATCATCCATAATTCAAGTATCTTCCTTTGAGTTGCAGCTCAATATTGGCAATAAATCTCAGAGTTCATAATCGTCAGGCACATCGACGTGCATAAGCAGGATGGCCTGACCGTGGGTTTTGCCTTGGGCATCATTGCGCAATGTCTCGCTGCCGCCACCGCCCAGTGAGTCGTTTAAAATGAAATTTAAACACATAAGGTTCGGCATCTCAAACCTGTCAACCTCGCCCCTGACAATATTGCCGAAATGAGCTTTGACACGTTCAGCGGTTATTTCCCGCTTGATTACTTCATAAGCTATTTCGTTGTTAGCGAGAAGACCGACGTTTGTGCTGTCTCCTTTGTCACCAGATCGGGCATGCGCGATGTCTCGTAATCGAACGCGTTTCACTCAGACCTCCTCAACGTTGACGTGCGTATTAACCAGTTTTTTATCTATTAAAGCGGGCCAGTAAGCAACAATTTCCTGTGGTTTTGGACGTCCTCCAGCAAAGCCAGTTACTCCCGGAGGCCCATTGGTTATGAGCGGCGCTATCTCTTTGCCGAAACGTGAAATCTTATGACGATCATTATCACGCGCAGATAGACGCAGTACAACCTCATTGATTTGTTTCGGGTGCGGATTGATGTCACCGTGGCAGCTATTCACACCCAGGTACTCTGATTGTTTTTCTTCGAACTCAAATCCTGCGTCACGCAGTCGCTCCCAAATGATCTCAGAACACTTTTGCGCTTTTCCATACGCATCCGGCCCACTGATTGTTAGCGTTCCAGAGGCTTTGTAGCCATGCAAATAGCTCATGGAAACCTTGTAACTCTCAGTTGTTGGCATGCCCTTGATGCCGTGCACCTTCACCCTGTCTTTGCCGACATCCGTCAATTGAATTGTTTTGAAATCCACACAGACATCCGGGGAAATGTAGTAACCGGGATCACCCATTTCGTAAACAATTTGCTCGCTGATTGTATCACGGGTAACCATGCCTCCCGCTTTTTCATGTTTGGTGACCACAAAGCTACCGTCCGCAGATGCTTCGGCAATCGGGTAACCGATTTGAGCGTAATTCGGCACCTCCCACCAACGGGTAAAATTGCCTCCTGTAGCTTGTGCTCCACACTCGAGGATATGGCCGGCCACGGTACCTGCCGCAAGTTTATCCAAATCATTTTTAGTCCAGCCAAACTCATAAATCATCGGCGCCAGAACCAACCCAGGATCTGTTCCGCGACCTGTGATAATAACGTCCGCACCTTGAGACAAGGCTTCAGCAATGGGAAAAGCGCTGATGTAAACATTGGCCGAAAGTACCTTTTCACGGAACGAAGCGAATTCTTCGCCCGTGTCGAGATGTTTAAAATCTGCACCTGTTTGCATGAGTCGCGGCAAATCGTCTAAAATATCATCCCCTTCGACAATACCGATTTTCAGCCCGGTGAGGCCCAACTCCTTGGCAACTTCAAACACAGCTTGCCGGCAGGCGTGGGGATTGACACCGCCAGCATTGGCAATAACTTTGATATTCTTGTCAAGAATGATCGGCAGCGTATCCTTCATGAGCTGCACAAAATCCGTGGCATAACCACGATTCGGATCTTTGTTCTTTTGCCGCTGCATGATGGACATGGTTACCTCGGCAAGATAATCCAAAGTCACATAATCAATGGGACCGTCTTTCATTAGTTTGACCGGGGCATCAATACTGTCGCCCCAGAATCCCTGGCCATTGCCAATTAAAATCGGTTTACTCATAATGTCATCCGTGCCAATTTAATTAAGAAACATCACCAACAAAACGTTACTACAACTAATTCATAACTATTTAGAGGCTGGCATTGGGGGGTGCAGCGCTATAACCTTGCAAATTTTATTAAACTAAAGCAAAACAAAAATTTTGCACTCCGCAGTTTCTCATGCCTGAACAGTTACAAAAACTCTAAATAAAACTCAAGAATTACATTCTTAAAACTCCGGTCCGGTATTCTGGTATTTCAGGGTTATGCAGCGCCATTTCCAGCCCCCAAATCAGCGACTTGCGTGTTTCGCGCGGATCGATAACGCCATCCACCACCATTCGCGCAGCCGAGTAGTAAGGCGACATTTCAGATTCATACTTCTTAACCAGCTTTTCACGAAATTGTTTCTTCTCTTCTTCACCCAGATCACGTTTGGTCAAAAGCACGGTGTCGGCAGCAACACCACCATCCATAACTGCCAGCCGCGCACTGGGCCAGGCGAAAATAAGACGCGGATCGTATGCCTTGCCTGCCATGGCATAATTGCCGGCGCCAAAACTGTTACGAACAATAACCGTGAACTTTGGTACCACAGAGTTGGCCTGCACATTGACCATTTCAGAGCCGTCCTTTATGATACCATTATTTTCTGCCATTTTTCCAACCATAAACCCCGTGACATCGTGCAAAAAAACCAATGGAATAAGGCGCTCGTTACAAAGCATCATAAAATGCGACGCTTTGTTCGCCGAGTCACTGTAAATAACATTGCCGATTTGTACTTGTGGTGGCTGTGGTTTACCCTGCATATCAGGCGGCATTTGCTTATAAACCGGCTTTCCCTGATTGGCGACAATACCCACAACAAAGCCCCCAATTCGAGCAAAACAAGTAATCAAAGTCTGACCAAAGTGGGGCTTGAATTCCTCAAACCGGCTCTCATCAACCACCCGGGCTATGATTTCACGCATTTCGTAAGTGCCGGTCGGCAAATGCGGTAAAATTCCAAGAATCTCATCCGGATTATACTTGGGCGGTTTAGCGACAATGCGATCAAATCCGGCAAGAGGCCGTTTACCAATTGCATCTACCTGATCACGAATCCATTGGCAGGCATCATCCTCATTTTCAAACTGGTAGTCGGCAACACCGCTAATTTGATTATGCATGTTAGCGCCACCCAGAGTTTCCATATCCACAACTTGCCCTAAGGCAGACTGAACGAGAAAAGGCCCGGCGAGAAACATGCTTGAATTCTTGCTGACCATAGCCAAATCACTGCTCATCCCGGGCAAGTAGGCGCCACCGGCAACGCAAAAACCAAACACACATGAAATTTGCGGAATACCCATGGCGGCCATCTTTGCATTGTTCCTGAAGATGCGGCCAAAATGGAGTTTGTCTGGAAAAATTTCTGCCTGACGCTCAAGGTTAACCCCTGCTGAATCAACCATGTAAATAATTGGCAGCCGATTTTCCATGGCGATTTCCTGAGCGCGAAGATTCTTCTTGCAAGTCGTCTCCACCCAGGCGCCTGACTTCACCAGCGGATCATTGGCCATGATAATCACCTTGCGGCCGCAGACAGTCGCAACCACAATGACAGACCCGGCCGATGGATAGCCTCCGGGAATATCTTCATACATATTGAAGGCTGCGAGTGCACCAATTTCAAGCACTTCAGTGCCTGGATCAATTATTTTCCGTATCTTCGCACGCGCCGGATTTTTGCCGCGCTTTCGCAAGCGGACAACCGCCTTGTCATCCGGCTCCCTGACGCTTTTCATGCACAAATTTAACTCGCTCAGTTTCTCGAGCATAGCGCCATGGCGTGCTTTATAATCGTCGGATTTGTCCTTGAGTTCGCTTTGATATTGCTTCATAAAATGGTCCGTTATCGCCCTATCGCAAGTCTTTTACGCGCAGTTGAATCGTGCTGCGGCCACGATATTCATTTTCATCAACTACAAAAGCCATTTCAACATTTTTATCGCCGGAAGGTACTCTATAAATCTTCTCTCCGAGATTAAACCCGATAGCATCCATAACAATGCCGTCCTGGCGCACCTTTAGTTTCAGATGGTTCTTACCGACTATTGTTGGGCTGCCAACAACTTGAAGATTATTACTGCAAAAAGTGGGTCTCGTGTTCTGTGGGCCAAATGGCGCCATCTTGTGCATCAGTTTAAGAAAGTCCGGGGTAATATCTTTAAAGTCTAACTCTGAGTCGATCATCAATTTGGGGGTCAGCATTTCTTCGGTCAACAGGCCTGATGCGACTTCCGACAGCCGCTCGCGCAACAAAGCGATGTTGTTTGTCTCCACACTTAACCCCGCAGCATACTTATGGCCACCAAAATTGATCATCAAGTCTTCGCACTGCTTCAACGCGGCGTGAATATCAAAACCCGGAATACTGCGTGCCGACCCTCGTCCCTCGCCGTTTTCAGTTGAAATCATTATGGTGGGTCGAAAATATTTCTCCACAATACGCGATGCAACAATACCAATAACCCCCGGATGCCACTTCTCACTGTTGAGCACAAACACAGAATCTGTTTCCGGATTATACTCTTTCTCAATCAATGCCAGGGCTTCAGAAAGCGTATCCTCGTCAATTTTCCGGCGCTGCATGTTCTCGCGTTCAAGGATAGTGGCAATATTTCGCGCCTGCCCCTCACGCTCGGTTGTCATCAGCCGAACGGCTCGACCCGCATCACCCATTCTTCCGACCGCATTGATGCGGGGAGCCATGACAAACACAACGTGCCCTGTACCAAGTTCCCTGCCGACCAGGTTTGTAATTTCTTTCAGAGCATGCAGCCCGGGATTTTGCTGCAACTGCGAGAGAACGCGCAGTCCATGTTTGACAAATATACGATTCTCATCTACAAGAGGGACGATATCAGCCGCCGACCCCATGGCAACAAAATACAACAATGCAAATACCGTGGTGGGAGCCAGGCCCAAATGCTGCTGCAGTCCCTGCAAGAGCTTAAAAGCAACACCAACGCCGGCTAGTTCCTCAAATGGATAACTGCAGTCCAGGCGCTTTGGATTCAAAATCGCAAGGGCCGGTGGCAACGAGGAACCCGGGCGGTGATGATCACACACAATAACATCAATGCCATAACTATTCGCCAGCGCGATCTCGTCGATAGCTGTCACACCACAATCAACCGTGATAATGAGGCTGCAATTTTGCTCGTGGGCTTTGTTTATGCCCAGAGAAGAAACCCCGTAACCCTCTTCCAGGCGAGCAGGTATGTAGAAATCAACAGGATGATCGAGGGCGCGAAAAAACCGCACAAGCATGGCAGTGGCAGTGGTGCCATCGACATCGTAATCGCCGTAAACGAGAATTTTCTCTTTGTTGGATAATGCTGTGGCAATGCGTACAACGGCCTTTTCCATATCGGCCATCAAGAAGGGATCGTGCAGATCGGCCAATTCAGGAATGAAATATCTACGGGCGGATTCAACATCGTCGATTCCCCTGTTAAGCAACAATTTCGCCATTACCGGGGGTGAGTTGAGTCCTTGCGAAAATTGCTCTACCTGGCTGACATCATGACCATCGTTAATTTGCCAGCGCTGTTCCATAAACGACTCCCATCATGGATATAACTTTGAATCAAAACTCACGGAAACTTCCGGAAAGAGCAAATATTTCAACTCTTGCAAAATCCGGGCGAATGTAAGGTGTAAAACAAGTAAAAAAAATCCGAAGCAGCCCGATAAGCCGAATTCTGTCTTCCCCGGTAAAAACCGGGGGAGGCGATCATTTATCTAGCCCCGTCATTACTGAAGGGGTCAAGCAACCTACCCATTCCGCCATTTTCGTACTGAAAATACAGGACGGGCCGCCCTGCTGCCCAACCGAAATCGGGCAGGCGAAACTTATTTGGTCTTGCTCCGAACGGGGTTTGCAGTACTCCCGACATCACTGCCGGAAAGGTGAGCTCTTACCTCACCATTTCACCTTTGCCTGTTTTTGCCTAATACAACCAGCAAATCATCGGCCGTGTATTTTCTGTGGCACTTTCCAGAGGGTCACCCCTTCTCCGTGTTACGGAGCGTCCTGCCCTGTGGAGTTCGGACTTTCCTCATCCTGAAAAAATCAGGACGCGATCGCCTGGGCTACTTCGGATTTTTCGATTCTGACATAAAAAGCCGCAGGCCGGACCTCCAACGGTCAACCTACGGCGCGCCATCTCTCAGACAACTAAAAAGTTAACTGACCAGAGTCTCCTGTTGTTCAGAGTAAACGAGTATTCTACCACAATGTTCACACAAAATCAACTGCTCCATTGTTCTGATTTCCACTCGCTTTTGCGGTGGAATAAAAGAATGACACCCACCGCACACGCCTTTGTGGATCTCCGCGAGCACTGTGTTCCCAACCCCTTTTCTGATTCGCTCATATTGATATATTACGGCTGGAAGGAAGTCCTTTTTTAATTCCTCACGGCGTTTCTCCCACTGCCTGAACTCAACTTCAGTCGCACGAATTTGCTCGTCCAACTCGTGCTCTTTCTTGCTTAATATTTCCTGCAAAACAGGAATATCAGGTTCAATCTCAGCGATATCCGAGGTCAAAGAGTCTTCCTGTTCAAGAAGGACAATGATGGCTTCTTCTGCCGTATCAATCTTTTCTCCAATGGTCTCAATCTCCGCAGTGATGGCGTCATATTCACGATTGGATGTAACCGCATAAAGCTGACCCTGATATTTCTTTTGCTTATCCTGATGACCTGCAAGTTCGCTTTCAAGTAATGCTCTCTCTTTTTTGACTTCGACCAGAGCTTGTTTTTTTTCATCATGCTCAATTTCTCTTGCTGCAAGCTTTGATCGCAAAACATCTACCTGCTGCGGCATGTCGCCTTTCAGGGCTTCAAGGGTGTGTAATTCTTTATCAATCTTCTGTAAATCGATCAGCCCGGTTAAATTCTTTTTCACTTTTACCTCCGTCAAAAAAGGGTATAAACAAAAAATGCACCATCATTGATGGTGCATTAAAGCATTCCTATTTTTGGATTTCCGCGAGTTTTTCGCTGATTCGCAATCTATGCGTCGAGAATAACTGTGGCCCGTATGTTTGCAAGTCGGAAATACCAAACCTTTCTTATAAATTAGCTTTTTTTAGCGGCTTACAATATAGATATAAGACCGAAAAAAAGCAAGCATTTTGTTGCCAGCAAATACATGATATTTCTGTTGGACAGTGCAAACTGCCTTGATGCCACATTAACGGCTTTCACAATAGCCCGGCAAACATTTAACCAGTCTCACCTTGACTTATTTTGACCCGCCAAGCTTAATTTTCACTCTTCCCGGGCCATGAGTCCAATCAGACCAGCCAACGTTTTTGCCGGGCCTGGTCGGTGAAGGCGCAGGAAAATGTGTGCCGTAGTAATAATTTATAATGTGCGGCTGCCAGGTGTCATCTTTTCTTGCCGGATAGTCCGCGACATTATGCAGCCACTGAAAAGCACGCAAGAGCGCTTGATCGCTCCACTGCCACACATCCTTGTAGCCCGCACGATACAGAATAACTGCTTGCGCCAAGGCGCCCTGCAGTGCTTCATAAACATAATTTTCTTTTGGCGGAGGCCAAACAAATCCGCCCGCGCGACGTTGGTCATCGGCGATTACGCCATCGATGGAGTGGCCCGCCTTTGTAGCGCCTTTTGGATTAATGCCAACGGGATGCTCCGGATCCGACTGCCAATCCAGAGCTTTGTATTTGAATTTCGAGTAGGCGACTCTATCGCCAAGCCAGCCCTTGAACACTTTGGCGCATCGCTCAATTTCTACTTTATCGTCGAGATAAACCGCGATGGCGACACGGGTTCCACCTGCGTGCGTACCCCAATTGTTGGGACGATCTTCGTGCGTAGAAATGAGGGAACGACCTTTAAAGTATTCTCGTCGTACCTGCTCCAGCCATTTACGAAAAATGGCGTCTTTATCGGGTGGCAATCCCACCAGGTCAGCGGCAAGGACGTAGGCAATCAATTCACGACCAACTGCCAGACTACGTGCCCCGCGTTCGGTGCCAATAGCCGCCATACAGGCTTTGATTACATCAATGCGGTAGTTTTCATAGCCCTTCCGAACATAGACCAGAGCCTTGGCCAGCACAAGTACGTTGGTTGGATCCTCCTGATTGCTCAGGTCCGGCAGAACAGTGGGCTTGTCGGCCTCAAAACTCAATTTTTCCCAGGCAGGTCCACTTGTTGGCAATTTTTTCACTGCCCCCTTAGAAATCCAGATCCCTTTGCTTTGAGAATTCTGTGCCAGAGAACTGGCTGCGCAGGTCAGGTTAAGCAGCATGAGCAGGCTCAAAAATGTGCACTGAAACTGCCGGGCCAGGTTGTGCTTGCAGAATGATGGTTTTATTTTTCTCATTTTCAAATCTTATTATTCAGGTAAAACCGCGGTCAACTGTGTTGCTGATTTTTCACTCTGAGAAAATGCGCAGCCGCTGGAATATAGCAACTGCTGCAACTGTTCTGTACACTTATATAAATTGAAATCCTCTGTCACTTTCTTGCGCCCGGCCGTGCCCAGCTTGATTCTCAGGTCACGATCTTTGGCCATCGTTTCCAGGGCTTCAGCAAATTCAAATACATTTCCGGGTGTAAAAAGTATTCCTGACCGGCCGTCTTCCACCAATTCAGGAATGCCGGAAATCCGGCTGGCAACCACCGGCAAACCGCAGGCCATCGCCTCCATCAACACCACGGGAATGCCCTCTTTTTTGCCATCTTTGGTCAACACACTGGCCAAAGTGATTATATCGGCTCTGGCATAAAATTCGAGCACTTCGTGGCGTGGCAAGCCACCGTAAACATGAAATCTGTCAGCAATGCCTGATTCTGCAATTTGCTTTTCTACCTGGCCGCGAACAGGACCGTAACCGATGAGGTGACAGTCAAATTTTTGCCCACGTTCCGCCAGAACCCGGCAGGCTTCAACCAAGTATTTATGCCCTTTTACAGGTTCAAACGAGGCCACGCAAACGAGCTGCAATGTGTCATTTTGTTTTTCCGGTGCAAACTTAAACGTATCTGCATCCACGCCGCAGTGCACCACTTTAATTCTGTCACTGAACGCCTCACCACTCTCTTTTACCATGATTTCTTTGTTGAACTCAGAGATGGCGATGGAAAAAGCAGACGCCTGTATTTTTCTATCAATGAAACGACGGTCCACATGCAAATCAGAACCGTGAGCCACAAAACTGAATGGAATGCCCGTGAGGCGATGGATGATGAATGCCGACATTGCAGGGTGGGTGGCAAAATGTGCGTGCACATGCGTGACGCCTGATTTTGCCATATCCTGCGCAAATTTAACGCTTTTCGCAAAAATACCCAAAGTGCCAAACAGAAAGTTCAGGCTAGGCAAAACACCGGTGAAAACTTCCCAAATGAGGCCAAAATACTTGCGTGGACAGCAGCGAATAAAACGCCATTGCGCCTTCAGTATTTCAATCGAAATAAACGGTTCAAAGTGGGCTTCTTCAATTATTTTTTGCGCTTCTTTGTGCGCCACAGGCTGACTTTCCCGCAGCAAAGGATAAACTTCCACCTCTGTTCCAAGCTTGCGAAGCGTAAGCATTTCAAAAAGAATAAAGGTTTCCGTCAGTTTTGGAAACCGGGACATGATGTAGGCGACTTTTGGTTTTTCAGACATTTCTATTGTCATATCGTGATTAGAATGAATTCCGGTAGAACGGGCTTATTTCTTGAAAGTACTATCGTTTTGCTTAAGCGGAGCATGAATGAACCCATTTCCCGCATCCGAAGCATTCTGTCTGTTTGCTCCTGTTTGCGGCAAATACTCCTGTCCGAGTACCTTATAAATATGCCCACAGACATCCGCAAACACTTTTTCCACCGGTTGGGTTACATCTACGCATTTAAAATTGCGCGTAATTTCCCCCTGTGCCAGATAAGCCCGCCGCCGCTCTGCCAGGTACGCAATGTTTGCCTCGCCTTTACGGGCAAAAAGCACTTCAGGCGGTGCGTCAAGAAAAATCACCAAATCGGGCTCAGGGTAAAAAAGATGCAGACACCAGCGATGTATCTTTTCTGCCACCGGTAATCCGGGAATTTGGATGCTTGCCTTATCAAAATCAAACAGAAAGTGGCGATCAAAAAGGACGATGAAACCCTGTTTGCGATAACGCCAGGAAAGCAACTGCCGGTACCACTCTTCTGCAATCCGGTTAATCAGCCGCACATAAAGCCAGACCGACTTCACAAAGCCCTTCTTTTTTAGAATCGCCTCCTGACTGTGCAATGAGGCGCCAGGCACGCTCGATGCGCCTGAGCTTTTTCGCTTATGGGTTTTTACTGATTCAATAAAACGCGTAGTTGGCAGACCAACATTGCTCGACTCCTGATTAATGCCCATATAAAGGTATTTCAAAGGCCTTGGAAATGACTTTTGCAACATGTCTGCGATGGTTGTTTTGCCGGCGCCATCAACGCCGATTAGGGCGACTGAAATCATATTTTTTTCTTCTTCTTTCGTCAGCGCGAAATCTTCGAACTGGTTTTCTCCGCGCTGAATGAGATTTCTATTGTCCTGTCATTTCAGCATTATGAGCAACACTGAATATTATCAAACTCAGCAACTGCCATCCGCCACATTTTATAATATCGATTTTCGCGAATCCAACTCAGCGTTTCTGCCGGCAAAATTGCGCCGGAGCCACGCGTGCCGCCAAGCCGCAACACCAATGTGGAAACATACCGTGCCCAACAGATGACAAACAGCGCTCTTGCCGATTCAGCGGAAAGCTTGAGTTCTTCAAGGTAGTTGCCAATACTGGCTGTTGCCCAGGAATTTGCGCCAAAGAAAGCAGCGCGAAAAGCTGCCATCTGCTCATCCAAATTATTTGCATTCATGCGGGCAAAGGCGATATAACTTAAAAAGAAAAACAGATCCACTGCCGGAAGTCCGTCCGGAAGCGCCAACTCCCAATCGACAACACCTAACCTGTTCTCGGCAGAAATCAGCAAATTGGGTGAACTAAAATCGCCGTGCTCGAAAACCGTTGGCACCGTCTGCCTAACAAGTGCATCCGCGATTTCCAGTGTTTTTTCTAAGCAAACCCGATCCCTTTCAGAATCAAAAGTCAGCGCTTGCAGCAATTGCAAAGGCTTCTGTACACTGGACTTAAACCAGGAAGTTTGATTCTGCGGCATCTTTCTGGAGCAGTTGTGAACAGAGGTCAGCCAATTCACACCGGTTTCAATTGCCAGCTCCAAATTTTGACGCACAAAAGCAGGCCGCATTGTTTGGCCGGCCACCGCAGTTTCAATCAGCATTCGATGTCCGAAATAGTCTTCAAAAGCCACAACTCTGGGTGCAGAACTCAAATCTTTGGGCAGCAATTCCTGCAACGCTTTTAGATTGTTCCTTTCGCGGCATAAACGACTGTGATCTCCCGCAAGCCGGGGGACTTTGGCGATGAGTACCGGCTTTTTTACATTTTCCGGAAAAACAAAAAATATGAGATGACTCGACGCTTTGAAACGCGGGGTCGCTATAACAGAAGTAAACCGGTCGGCGGCACCGAACTCTTCAAGACCCAATCGGTCCTTATTCTGCAGAAGAAATGTCAGGACAGCATTACGCATTACATTTCCCCCTGCGATTTGCGGGCAACAAAACTGACGCACGGCGTCAATAACGCAACCAGGCGCAGTCTTTGCAAGAGCATGCCCAGAGCAGAAATGACCTTGCCCTTGAAGTTGCTCTGATTTCGCTGAAAAACATGTTGCAAGGCATTGCTGTCAGCCAAAGGTACCAAATCCAGACAGTGCTCAAAGTTGGGCCTGTGCCAATGCACGGTCACATCAGAATACCCAATTGTTCCAAGCCGTTTGGCCACTGCTCGTGTATTAGAAAAAATACGTGATCGTTTTAATTCCAAATAAAGGCAGCCACCCGGTCTTAATACCTTTGTTGCCTTTTTAAGTGCCATGAAATCAGACGAATTACCCACAAGCAAGTCCAGACGTTGTACTGTACCGGTCTTACCGGCGCCGGCAGAATCAGTGAGCAAAATGACGCTGCCTGAGAATTTCTGCAATGCCTGGCAAAGTGCGCTTTCACGCTTGCCGATATAACCGACCACACCTAATCCCGGGCTGGGAAGCAAGAAACGCCAATCGAGTCGGCGGACCGTAACCAGCTGTTCTTCGTGATTAGGTGCGGCTTTTTTATCGACCACCGGATTTTGTTGAACTGCGATTTCTGTCATTGAGTCAGTGGTGTTTTGTGCGAAACGAAGGGATGGGCGCCTCCTGTTTCAATTTCGATATCACCGTCTTCACTCTCAAACTCCGTGCTTAAAATGTGCACGGCAGCACCCGATATCGCCAGCAAAATCCAGAGGTAGCGTTGATAAGAAAAATGCAAAAACATGGCTGTGGTAAGGTAACAAAAAATACCGAGCAAGAAGGCCGTAGCAACATTGGCCAACTCCTGTCGACCCTCGCCAACAAACCGAACCCGCAACCGCCAGAGCCGGTAAAGCAAGTAGAAGACGATGCTCATAAAACAAACAAAGCCAAGAGTTCCCGCCTCGGCCAACATCTCAAAATAGAGTGTGTGCGCTCTCCTTGTGGAATCAATGTCGCGAAAGGCGATTTCCGGATTGGCCATGTATTGAACGGAATAGAATTTGGAATACTGACCCGGGCCAACACCGACGATTGGATGATCGAGATAGGCTGTAAAAGCCGCGAGCATTTCAGTCACCCGGCCAAGCGTGGCACCGTCGGCCTTAACAGAAGCATCGTCAGTAAAAAGCGCACTCACATTTGTAATTGAAGACATGCGGAGAAAATAGCCCGGCGATGCGATAGCGATGACGATAAGCAAACTCACAACAGACAAGACCAATTGAGAGACCTTTATGTAGCGCAACATTGTCATCATAAGTACAAGAAAAATCACTGAAATAAAGGCACCCCGTGAGTAAGTCAGTAACATACCAACCAGGATGAACAAAGTGCACCCGAGGGCCGTCACCTTCAGCCATTTTTTCTTTTCATCTATAAACCGGAATAACCCTAGCGGAAGCAGCACGATCATAATTTGACCATAACGATTGGCACCACCAACCGGCCCACCGGCCCGATTGGCCAGACGGACTTTGTCTTCAGGGCCTGTATTTTTTGGGCCACCATCCCAATGTGAAATATTCCGTTGCGCCAGACCGCCGTAATTATCACCATAACTTTTTGTGAGTTCCTGCACGAGCGTCAGGCTGCCGAGCAAGGTTCCGGCCAACAGCAGCGTCCAGATGACCTTGCGCAAGGTGTCAAAATTGCGCACGACATTCAAAATAAGAATGTACATGGCCAGACCTTCCATCAAATAAGTTAAGATCCAATCCATGCCAACCTTAACGCTGACCGCTACTGAAAGCGATGCAAAAAGTGAAGCCAGAAAAGCAATCATCAGCAGCCAGGTATAATCGATAATAAATCGTTCCCGGCGAATGAACCAGTAAATGGTGAGCGGTACACACAACATTAACGAAACCGAACCTGCCACAATTTGCGGCAAGCCATGAAATTTGTAAGCTACCACCGCAATGTTGGTATAAATCACAAAAATAACCAGCAGTGTGCCCTGTTCCGGCCAAGAAAAAAATGCGACGACCATGAAGCCTACAACCACCAACGCCAGCACAATGGTCACGTGCACCTTTGTAACCATCAAAGTCAGTAAAGCCACAACCCCAAGCACAACGAAAAGGGTAATATAGGCTGGCCCCAAAGAAAAGCGCTGCTTTTTCTTTGGGGCCATTTCCTTTAAAAATTCTTTTTGAAGATCTGCCGGATTCAAAATATCAATGCTGTATTAAAGTAATAAGAAGAAACAGTTTAGCATATCTGTGGTTTCATTCTTTTTTCTATGCTTACGTGCTGTGATGCCACTTGGGCCGCAGAAAAAATTGTCTGCAAACCGACACTTTCTGCATTTGAAATACAGAGTTTCAGAAGGTTAAAGTAGTGCCCGTCGGTTAAAGTATCATTCGTCAGCCTGGCGGATTCCTTCAGCGAGCGATGCATCCAGCAGGTGTAAAATAGAGGCGCTACCAGTTTGCCATCCAAGTTGATATTGCAGCAATATGTTTGGATTATTTGTGCCAGCCAATCAACAAATGGTGATGGTTGCAGGAAATTCGTAGCAAAGTTCTGCAATGGGTCACTGCTGCCCTGTTGGCGCAATACCCAGGAGGCAAATGTGCGCATAAAATAAAACATATCCCACAGAGGAATACCGCGCGGTTCACCCGCCTCCCAATCAATGAAAATCACGCTGTTATCTTCGGAAACCAGAATGTTCCATGTGCCGGGATCGCCATGTTGAAACACCAGCGGAAATGCTCCGTCACTGTTTTGCAGAACATCCAATTGCGTCTGCAGGAAACCACGTTCCTCTGTGGACAGCGAGTAAATTTCAGTAAAGCGCTTGAATAGCTTGCCGAGATTTTCAGCAACAGCCGGGCCATCGACCAAGTTTGAATTGACGGATTTGCTCCCCAATTGCACGAGCCAGTCAACAGCGGCATGCGCCAGCGGGCAATCCTTTGACGCCTGAGTGCGTGCACGAAATGGCGCGCCGTGCACCGCTTTTTGAGATAGAACCGCCAAGCCGTTGTGTGTGTCGAAAAACAATGGCTCGGGATAGCTCTCTCTGTATACAAAATTTCCTTCGCGAATTGCGGCAAGGGCGCGGTATTCATTTTCCAGGCGATAGTTGAACTCCGGGGCGCGTGTCATTTTTATCACGGCATCCGGCCTGTTCGAGTTCTGAGGAAACAGGTAGTAAATGGGTTTGTTGGCGTTGTATTTTCCACGTGTAGAAAGGCCAAAACGATAATCAGCAAGATCGATGTTTGCTTTCCCCGCCAAATTGCACAGGAATTTGGGTAACCTGTTTTTCTGTGAAGCAATATTTGATTTTTGTAAAAAAACAGTGCGCCTCGGCATGACTCTGTTGAGCAGACCGCACCGACTCAAAAAACTACCGGCACGACTCATTGTGCGTTTTCTCCAGGACTGGCCGTAAAGCACATTTTCAAAGAAAAACTCGGCGATGTCCTCTGCTTCCAACGGAACGGCTGTGCGCATTTCACCACTAAAAGGGGTCAGCCAAAACTGCTGCTGTTTCTTGAGACCTGCCGCAGTAAGTCTTTTTATCAGACTGCGACCCGCAGCCTGCATCGGGCGCCCTCTCAGTTCAAAATTCAAAACACCGTTCGGGCGCAACAAGGACGCCAGCTGTTTTTGCAGCGCCTTTTTCTGTAGAAATAATTTGATTGTTTTCGTCTTAGCGATACGAATAAAGGTAAAACTCTCTGCGGCGAAAGGCAAGTCCGCATAGGTCGCAACATGCTCAAACTTAAAACTGCAACCCCCTTTTTCCTCGCATTTACTCTTAAACTCTGAGAGCCGGGCGCTATCAGTGCAGACCACGACGACTTCACCTGCCGTGGCAGAAAGTACTGCCACGTTGGCGGCAGAAGGCACGTCAATGCAGAGCATGCGTTCAACGCTTAAACCGGGCAACAAAAAGCGCCAGTCGGCGGAAACCATGTCCCCCTGTAAATTGGTGCCAGGGATGAATTTTGTTGAAAGAGTCGATTCTATCATCATTTATCTTCTTTGTTGCCACTGAGTCATCCAGGACCCAGAGAGAATAATCGATACAGTATTGAATTTTCGAGTCTTGCTTTGTGCAAATGTGGCCTTATTCGCACTCATTTTCCGAAATGTTCTCTGTGGCTATTTCTTTGTCGAAAAAACCTTTTTCATCAACGGCAGTTTCAGCAGCTCAGGAAAGGTCTCTTCCACATCCAACTTGCTGCGGGTAATCATGAAAATAATGCATGAAACCGCGGCAGCCAAACCGCCTGCCACAAAAACATTCATCGTCAAGAAATACTGAATCAGAAATAAGCCAAAACCACCGACCAGGATTATCAGGTAGAAGGAAAGATACTTCCACTCAAAAATCCGCATGCCGGATGCCATTCTCAAACCAGCCTGTTTTAAAATATTGTGTACAATCATTGCAACGGTCGTGCCAATGGCAGCACCGAGCGCCCCGTAGCGCGGAATGAGAAAGAGTGCCAGTGAAATATTGAGCAGCGCGGCCACAATATTAATAGTCACAACATATTTAATCTTACCTAAAACCTTTAAAGTCAAACCATTAAACCCGAGAACAACATTAAAATAATAGGCAAAAGAGATCATGGCCAGATAAATCCAGGAAGGCTCATATCTTGCCTTATAAAGTAACACTGTTAAAGGTTGAGCCAATGAAAATGTCAGAGCAAACACTGGAAAAGAAAGAATGGCCATCCAAATCGCGGTGCGCCAATAGAGGTTGTTGATGCCGTCAAAATCATTTTTAGCAAAAAGGCGCGCTGCCAGTGGCGTGTAAAGCAGGCCGAAGCTGGCCATGACTATCTTATTAAAGTGCGCCGCCGGTAAAATAACGCGGTACGCAGCTACTTCAGATGCGTCGTGAAAGTAGCCAAGCAACAGCGTGTCCATAGAATGCATGACAATGTTGACCAGATCAGACGACATCAGCGGCAAGGTAAACGCAAAAATTTCTTTCACCGGCATGGTCGTGGTTTTGAGATTGAAACGCGCTAGAAAACCTTGTTTCAACATCATACGGATGAGCATGCCGATGTAAATAATCACACCCAGAAGGCTGCCACCAATCCAGCCATACGCCAAAAACATGACTGAACTGTTAAAATAGACAAGGGCCAGAACCACTGCAACTTTCAGGCAGGGCCCGAGAATATGCTTGCGAAAAAAAATCGCTTTCGGGCTGGCCAGACTGGCAAAAAGCCCGATCAAAAGGCCATCAATCGCCTCGACCGGAACCATGAAAATTAGAATCAGGATGACAAAAACAGGCTGTTCTTTGTCGTTGATCAGCCGGGCAAGTGTTTCCGGCGACAAATGAATGGCGCCAATAATCACAACACTGGTCAGCGCAATGGTGATGAGCACCATAAAGATGGTGCCGAAAAGCTTGTCGTATTCATCATTTTCATGATAAATGGGCACAAATCGGGTGATACCGCGGCGGAGGCCAAGCGTGGAAATACCCTGAAAAAAAGCAACCACGGACAACGCATAAGTCCAGGCACCGTAATCTGCCTGCGTCAACTGACGCACAATCAAGACTTGGGAGATAAAATTAAGGCCGGTTGAGATGAACCGGCCTGCCAGCAACAAACTTGAACCGCGAATTTGCTTGCGAGTTGCGTCGCCCTTTTGGCTGGGCTTGGCGTTCTTTTCTTTTTCTACTGTAACTTCCATATTTTCCTTAAACGAATGGGTTGCCCTGCGTGGACTAACCGCAAACGTCACTCAACTTCATGTCGAGCAATCCGCCTCAAGTCCACGACAGTAATTTTTCATGCCAATTTCATCGCGAACTTCTAAGACAATTACCGCCCTAACGCGCTGCGCTCCCATATTTTTTCCAGATGAGCGCGGTTACATCATTTCTCACTTCATCGGCAGTTTGCGAAGCATCGATTATCACCATTTGCGGCAATCTGTCTTTTAGCTTGTGATAGCCTTCACGCTGCTTGTCAATCCACTCCGGCGAGTGTTCTCGTTTTCGGGCAAAAAGGAGTTCTCCCGGCGCATCGAGCAACACAACCAAATCCGGGATTGGCGCCACAGAATCGAACAACAAACGACGCAAACGTTTCCACGGCGAAGTTTGTTTTTTCTGAATCCAGGCATCATAAATAAAGCGATCAAAAACAACAAAACGCCCCCTGAGAAGCTGGTAACGTGCTGCCAGGCAGCGGTACCAGTGATCAAGTAACGAATTTACCAGGTTAAGCGCACGGATGCTCATGCCGTAGAGAGTCTTGCGTTTATTATGCTTATTAATTTTACGAACCAGTCTGGTTAAAAATGGTGTCGTACGCAGACCGATGGTGCGTGCATCAAGGTTCGACCCCATATAAATCATTCTCGCCCGAAGAAATTTGTCTTGAACCAGACTGGCGGCCAGGGTGGATTTCCCGGCTCCGTCCGGCGCTAACAATGCCACAGATACGCCGTGCTTCTGTTTTGCAAAGTAAACCAAACGAAATCTGCGTTGCAGCAAAGTCTTGAATTCAAACCACTTGCTCTTCAATCCGCTTTGTCTGGAAAACCGGCTATTTATCCGGGCACGCTTACTGAGCAACCTTTCCCAGTCTCCGGATTTTATTGCCTGAAAAATGCCTTCCCAGCTAAATTCAGGCTGAAGATGCTGCGTTATAACCACCCGCATTTTCTTTTCAATCCCCTCATCTTCAGCGGCCATGTTCATGAGCAAAGACAGACGTTGCCGATGCTTTTCATCAAATCGCCCCTTATCCAGCAGACAATGCAGAAGCAGTCCGAGCAATTCATGTTCGTAAGCCAAAAGGAAAATTTCTTTTTTCCGTCGTAGCTCCCAAATGTCTGTCATGGCGGCAGGATACTTGCGAACGGGGCTGCCAAAGAAAAAATCAGAGACAACATCAAGCTTAATCCAGTGCCCCAATTCAGTCGAAAATGCGACGAAAAATCTGTGTGGCGCATGTCCCTGAGACAAGATTTCCACAAAACCATGTCCAGCCATGGCCGCAGCCATTTTTTCGACATCGTGAGGATGAACGAGCAGGTCGACTTCGATATTCCCGTGTGCCTCAAGCAGCTCTTCAAAACCACGAATCAGCGCATAACGAATCTCTACACTTTCCAGAACATCAAAAACAAACTTCGTTGGAAAATCTATTTTTTGTGATCGGCCTCTGACCATTGTCAAAGTATTTTCAGCCACCAGCACGCACCCCAATAATTTACTGTTATCAATTGCAGACACATTTGGCACTAAGCTCTCTGGTTGGCCATCACCTGTTTTTTTTGCCCAATCTGCCTGACCTGATAAAAGAGAAAGAAAAAGAAGCCGGCAGCGAGGACAAGTTCCATAACTTCAGAGTATTCAGAGACAACGAAATAAAATTTCTTTGGTACTGAAAAAAGGTTTCTGTAAACTCGCCAGGCAAAAGGCATAAAAAAGAATGGAATCAATGTAAAATGCGGAATCAACATCGACAACTCAGAACGAAAGGCCTGCATTTTTTTTGACCGCAACATCAGCAGCGGCAGCAAGCTACCATACGCTCCTATCAACAAATGTATCCATTTAAAAGCATAACCAACACCATGAACATTATGGATATTGGTTTCAGCTTGCTTGTTTATTTCTGCGTAAGATTCAGGCGTTGCCCAACCAATAATTCTTTGCCCCCAACTGATCTCTTCTCCAATCAAAAAGAAAATACCGATTGCCAACAAAACGTAAAGAACCCGAATGACTGAGTTAACACGATAGTTTTTCACAACATATAATGTGAAAAAAAATGACATCAGCCAAAAGGCGACTTGCAGATATTCGGCAATTTTGTCTTCCCCCGTAAGCATTTTGTATGCGTCTTTGCCCATGAGCGCAGCAACCACACCGCTGAATGCAATCAGAAATGGAAGCAAGAGCAGCAACTTCAAGCGACCTTGCGAAATGCGCCATTCCTGTGAACTCTGAGTAAAAAAGCGACTTAATTTGCTGTCTGTATTCAACTTGTTTTCCGATGTTTCAACTGTTGTTATCTGGCTCATAAATCTTTATAAGTTAAATGATAAATGACAATTTACTTCCCTGCAAGTCGAGCAAAAACAGAATACAGTTGTATTCTCCAGCCTCAAGAGACTGCCCGTTGACAAATTTCTTCAAGCCGTGCGGCGCTGTTTGACCAATTATAATAAGTCGTTACAAACCTTTTGCCCTCTGCCGCAAGCAATGCTCTGCCCTCGTTGTCCTCGAACAAATCAACAATGGCGCCAACAAATTCCTTGTCGTTTTTGGCATTCAGCAAAGGCGGTTCTCCGTACTCGTCCTGAAAAAGTCCATCGGCGACTAGACGTGTAGCAACGACCGGCACTTCCATGGCCATGGCCTCAAGCACTTTGTTCTGTGTGCCGGAAGCGTAACGTATGGGCGCTGCGAAAACAATTGCGTCCTCAAGATAAGGACGAACATCTTCAACAAAACCGGTTACGACCACTTCCGGGAATTTCGCTGCTCTTTCAATCAGTTCAGGCAACGGATCCCTACCGGCAATAACAATACGAAAATCGCTCAACTTTTTCCGCAACTGAGGCAAAATCTTGTTGATGAGCTGCATCGCGGCATCGTGATTGGGCGCATAATCCATGACCCCGGTGAAGACAATATCCCGCTTTGGCTTGCTGCCGTTTTGCCGGTGCCAGAAATCGTAATCAACGCCAAGAGGCAGCAGTGGTGAGCGGTCATCAGCGCCCAAAACAGCCTTACGATCCCTGCTTGAAATAAAGGCGACTTCGGTGGATTTTTCTATCAGCCGTTTTTCAAGCTTTCGCATTTGCAACATTTTCACGAAGTAAAATGGCGCTTTCAGTAGTCCTCGATAACGCATACTGGCGCCAAGGCGCAAAGAAGTCGCATCACAAAAATCCGTTACGATTGGCAGTCCGCTCCAGTCCGCAATAACCGGAAATACAGATTTCCCGTGAAACAGAACCAAATCGAAATCCTCGGTCTTTACCAGTCTTTCAAATGCGCGTTTCATATCTCTTACACCGCCCGACAGCTTAATACTCTTCTTAAGATACTCGCCAATATAAGGCAACTTACCAAGCACTTCAGCGCCTGGGGTGCGGGACTCACCGTTGACATTGAAAACCATCAAATCTTCTGTCAAGGCCTCAATGTCGGCCAGTGTTTCCTGAGCAACCGACGAACGGACCAACGAAAGCAACGTGATCTCATGCCTCTCCGACAACTCCTTAACAAAATGATAATGCCTTGTTGCACCCCGCAGCTTTGGGTGTTGCAACGCTGGAATGATATATAATATTCGCATACTATGTTTCCCCCTGTTGAGCAATTCCTGCTTTACTCGTCATTAGTAATAATCCTCATTGATATACTAAATGGCTAAGCTCGTTCCCTGCCCTGACTTCCTCCAACTCATTGTCAGCGGCGATGCGGCCACCGAACGCGTCTTTGACCGAATTACCAAAAACCTGAATGCCATGATTTTCGCTCAGGTCAATGCCTTCATCCTGGCAGTTAATAAACTTGTTGTCCCGAATCACACCACTGCCACCGTCCATATCAATGCCATCCTTGTAAGCGTTTTTAAAAATATTCTCGGCTACAACCGCGTTTGCATTGCGAACATTGACTGCATCTTTGCCAAACATATTTTCAAAACGGCAATTCTTGAGTTCGACATCAGTATCGAAAAGTGTTAACCCGGCCACAAAATTAATATTATTCACAGTCGCCCACCGCCCATGTTCAAAATGCACATGGTGAAATCGGCTCGGCCCAGCCTTGACAACGCCAATGCTCCCCCATTTAAAGAATGGGTTGCTGGCCGCGAAACGAATCGGTGCAGACTCAGTTCCAATGGCGGTAATCGAGCCATAGGAAATTAAAGAGCAACCGGCACTGAACTTTAAGGTGACGCCAGGTTCAATGCGTAAATCAATGCCACCTGGAATAACAATTGTCTCACTCACATGGTACGTTCCACGCGACAAATAAACTATGTTACTATTATCGGCCGCACGCTTAAACGCCGAATGTTTTTGTAAGAACATTTCGATGGAGAATGTTGCCTCTTCCGTGAAATCCTCTGAAATTGTTACATCATAACCAGTGATCCTGTGCCAATTCCAACCGGCTCTGTCAACATGATAGAGGACAGCCAGAAACAAGCCTGCAGGAAGAAGCCACGCGTTTAACCACAAAGCAATCTGCTTACCGCCCACCTTGGCCGGCTGTTTCCAAAACCAAAATACAACTGATATAAAAAGAAAGGTGGCGACGAAAAATATGTACAACTGTGTCGGCCAATTTACAACAACCTTCAAAACTGACAAAATTATGAGTACCAGCACTACGCCACTAGTGGCGACGATTCGATTTTTTTTCAGCATTTTTGTGAAAATTTTATGCCCAAAGTTATTCACAACTGTCACAACGGGAGCGCTCAGGACATGGAGAGAGTTGTGCATAGATGGTTGCCCTGTTGCATCTTTTACGAGCTTGTTGCTTATTTTCCTGTCGGCAGACAAGGAGGCAGTACCTCATTGTGCTTCCGTCCGAGCCAATTCACTTTGACCCGGAGCTGCTTCGCGACTGCCATTTTTGCAGTCTTTGCCGTTGAGTTGCCCCTCGCAAAATGGTTGCATCACTTCATACAATTTTTCAAATGACAGCGGGTAAGGATGACCCACTGCGTAGGTTTCTTTCCCTTCGAGCGCTTTTGAGAGCAGAGCCAATTGTTGCTCTGCAGCGTTCTCAATAAACAAATTTGCTTTATCGGGAAAAGCGAATTTAAACGGATAGTAGCTCTCTAAAAACGGCATCAATTCAAATTGTAAAGAAGCAACCATTCGTTTTGCAATTTCAAGCGGCGCAACTGCATTGACAGTATAATCCGTCGATTCGTGGCTCAGCATCAAGAAAACTTTGTCCGGTGTTGAGGAAAAGCCTTTGGCCAGCCGTTCAAAAATTACAGATGGAGCCCATTGGACGTTAAGCTGCCGTTTGAGAGCAGGCATGGCTTCGCGCAGAAATTTCACCGGCATGGTTCTACCAATGCCGTTTGCAGGTAGCATGTTCTGCAGCCGGTCGAGGCCATGAATACAACTGAAAAGCGCCTTTTTCTCAAACCCAAGATGCTTCTTTAAATGCGGCATATTCTCCAGGTGCCAGTCCCAAAGCCTGATGTTTTCCGGAATGCCGTACATAGACTGGCCATCGGCCGTGAGATAAATCCACTCATCGCCGACATATTCAGCACCATGAGCAGCAAACGAGAGTAGCGCTTCCGTTTTTCCGCCTTTTGCCCAGCCGGTAACCACAATTCCAGTGCCCTTATAATTAAAGGCAGATGCGTGCAGGGCCAACACATTTTTTTTCAAAAGAGTGAGATTAAGTACTGCAAGCAGCGACGGTACTGACTTCAGGCCACTCTGACATACGAATTCGATGCGCCCACCAACCTGGCCTAATGAAACAGCCACCTTTGCATCACGCTTGCTGCTTCGCAATATGAAAAATTCATCCTCATTGTAACCAAGTTTCTTCGGGCCAAGATAGTGCAGCCCCGGGGTTTGTAGCTCGGAAACAAAGCGAATAACAATGTCAGGGTCACGATCCAGTGATTTCTGCAACGGTCCGAGTTGTTTCGCTACAGTTTCGACATCTTTACAGCTGGGATTGAACAGTCGAACGCCCACGAATCCGTGTATATCGAAATCAATAATATTTTCTGTGTCAATAGCGCTCATACTTTTGCCTCTGACTGTACTTCTGCCGGCGAATCCACCACTTTAGCATTGGTAACGGAATTGACGTTGTTCTTAACCGAGTCTCCCGGCTTGTTCTCCCGAGAAAAAACAACGGCGGCAAACTTCCCAAAGAAATCTGCAAAAAATGGACGCAAATCCGTTGACGACCACACTGCGTAACCCTTTTTCCCGCGCAACGATTTTACCCATTGGCGAAAAGTCAAATCACCGCGCCGCCAGTAGAACCACGCAGACTGTAAATCACGACGCCAGTAAATCCATTTTACACCACCATATTTCTGCACCCGATTTTCCGGGAGAGGTAGCCCAACAACATCACAATACTTGGTGTACAACAGTGCAACATCGCCGGCCTCGGAAATGGCTGATCGGCCTGTTGGCCGGCCAATATTGGGTTCAATAATGTAGTGTTTGCCGGAACGCTCATCCTTTTTCATTTCAACATATCCTAGACCGCGGTATTGCACCTTGCGAAAAAGCTGGACTGTTTCTTCTAACACAATGTCGTTCCGCACTTCCTCACCCAGACAACTTGTGCCCACTTCCGGTGGCCACTGCCGCAGCTTACGTGCAATAAATGTTACCAACGGTTCAGACTCAGAATCAAAATAACAATTGCAGGAATATAAATTTGCATCGGTGCCTTCTACACAATCCTGCACCATTAATATATCGGCCCAATCGCAACAGCGGTCGTATAACGCCACCAATTCTTTTTCACCGGCGACTTTATAAACTTTGTGTTTTGTATTGGCTTCCCATTTAGGGGATTTCATTGGCGGCTTCAAAATGCAAGGGTAGGCAATCGACTTCAACGCGACATCAAGATCCGAGCGGCTTTCAAGGAAAAAGGTAGATGGGATCGGCAGCCCTTCCTTCTGGGCAAACTTGATGAACGCTATTTTGTCCATAAGCATTTCTACTACAGGCGCATCCGGGAGTACAACGTGGTAGTCCTGCTGCAAGTTCTCACGGTGACGAGAAATCTGCAAGACACTCATATCAGTACACGGATACAAAACCGCCTTTTGTTTCAATTCGCCTGCCAGTACTTTGAGAGTTTCAATAAACTCTGTTGAAGATGTGTCAGCAAAAAGCACCCGATCGCAGGCTTTTGTATGACAAGCAAAATGCCCTGGGTTTTTTGCAATGGCAATCACCGGAACATCATGACCGGCCAGAATTCTGGCGCTTTGCAAGCCCGTCATACAGTCGAGACCAACTATAATGGCAGGTGGTCTGTTAGAATTTTTCTTATTACTATTCATGTCTTTCCAAACTCGCTACGGCCTGTATGTTTGTGATAAAACTATTTATTCCGGGTAGATTATTGTAATACCTGTCGGCTGCATGCTCTGACCACCGCGGATGCTTGGTAACAAAACCACTGCCCAGAACATCCTTTGCCCGCAAGACATAATTGCCGGTTTTGGGCGAAACGAACTGTGCCCGCCACCGCTTGCTCTCTGGCCAATCCATTGCCAAATCACTCAGAGAATGGCTCACCGTTAATTTGTTTCGAGAAAAATAATCAGAATCAACCAAACGTTTATTTCCAAAAAATACGGAATTCAAGACGTCTCCGGAGCCGCCGCCAAACATGGGCTTCTTGCGTTTAACCTCCATTGCGAGATGATTGTCAACAAAAGTGCAATGAGCAATCCGCGCGTGCGACAAATCTTTGATGGAAATACCAATATCACAACCCAGGAACAAATTATTGAAAATTGTCGGACTGGAATTCTCACCAACACTGATGGCTTTATCTGCAACCCGTTCGAACCGATTGTTGCGGATTTCCAGAGTGCTGCCGGACATGTCTATGCCATCGCCGTAAATGTCCGTAAACAGGCAATTTTCTATTGTGCCGGTACCGAAGTCAATATCGATGGCATCGCTGTCATTCCGGGTGAATGTACAGAAGCGCATTTCAATGTGTCCATTTTTTAAATTGACACCATCCTCACTAATCATGTTTGAAAAACTACTGTGTTCCAGCAGTAAATTTCCCTCATGCACCGCGAATCCGCCACTAAAAAGAACACCGTTAATTTGAGCCTGGCTACCGTCGCTGAAATCAACATACTTTAACACAACGGTTTCAGAAGGGCGCAGCACGGCGACTGAGCCAAAAGGCTTTCCTGAAGCATCGCCATGAATGTGAATTCGTTGTTCCTTTGTGCCCTCGGCAAAAAAGCCACCATAACACAGAATTTTCGTCCTGGGAGCAAGCGTAATGTCAGCCCCTGGTTTGATGACGACGGTCACGCCATGCGGCACGATGATATCACCAGAGAACAAAACCTTACCTCTGAGAACCACGGTGTTTGGCCGGGATTCATCCACACCAAATTCAGGGTGTGCAGCCAGAAACTCATCGCGTGAAAAAAACGGCGCGTCCAGATCAAAAGGGTCAGAATTGTCGAAAGCAGTGATGCCGGTATAGTTCGGCGGCAGTGGTTTGGTTTGATTGATAAATGCAGACGGAATCTTGTAACCCGTGACTTCGTTCTGCGCAACAACTGTGATCTTTGGCGCCTTCCAAATGAGAGGATGCCTTTCCGCCGGCGTAAGCTTTCCTTTTAGAAAATAACGCCGACTGCTCGTTTTCGTATCAAAATACTCCCAGTATCTCCCATCAATTTCATCGCCGCCGTAAACAATCTCCGGTAGAATCTGTTCAGAAATTTGAAACTCGAGCGAGCCGTCACTACCGGCAGTTTTGCTAACGAAAAGTTTGTCGGCCTTATCCCATTTGCCATCGTTATTTGAGTCTTCAAAAAGCTGATATTCACCGGAAAAAGACAATGAATCGCGCAATTGAATACTCTGCAATTCGACGCCATCAAAGTTGAGCACGCTCATTTCCAGGGCAGCCAGATCATCTGCCAGTAACCTGTAGGCAAAATTACAATCCGAATTATTCAAGACTTTATAGGTCCGATGGACATTGTATGCAAAAATCTTCCTGTGGTCATCCATCTTGTAGCCGTTTATAGGCGTGGTCAGAACATCAGCCCAGGCATAAGGACGAACGCTGTTGTGCAATTTGTCATATTTTTTCAATAAGCGCTGACCGCCGTCATCGATAAACCCCCAAAGCATGCGATTCCTTTGCAGCCGCAATTGTGGATCCTCCAGCATAGCGCGTTGCAAAACGTCCGGGCCCTTTGAATTAAAAAAGTCGATGGTGCCTGGTTCTCCGGGCATTTTGACAAGATGCACATCCCAGGGTACCGGTTCGAGGAGCCCACGACTTGAATCATAATAAAGCCGCAAATTATCTGAACCAAATCGAACATGATTGGTGTTACAAAGTGTGGTCATGATGCGAAAATATTGTAGTTTTTCCCAATCGATAACCGCACGGGCGCGGCGAAAATTCTCTGCGCTCGGGTGCTTCGCATGGGCCTGTAAGATGCTCATGGCTTGCATGCCCAATTCGCCCTCGCGGTCGATCAGGCGGCGCAAAGTGCCGACATCAAAGCGTGCATCTGAAGTGGCAGCTGTGCCCAATTTGGTGTATTGCTCAAAATGTTTGGCCCGGTCGTTCTGGGCAAAGACCGTTGTTTCAGGACGTTTTTGAAACGCCAGAAATGGCTTGTCAAAATGTTCGATCTGATAATATAGACCCTGGATGACACCATTGATTCTTAAAATAACAAACTCATCACGCGGTACCAGCAGGCCCTTTTGGCGCATGACGGTATTGATAAAGTTGGCCAGAATAAAATCACGGTCAATAGGCACAATTAAATTAATTTGCCGGGTGCGATTGAAGTAAATTGATTCCTTGTGGCTCTTACCCTTGTCATCGACAATTTTCTGCTTACCAAATTTAACACGCCAGGATTTTTTGGGACTATCCCAGTGACGAGGCAAATCACCCCGAACGCGAAGTTTGACATCATATTTTTCGCCTTTATGAATGAATTTTGCATTCGCCCAGACCTTTAAATCATCGCTCATCCATCCTTGTTTTCTGGCCTTCTCAACCGTTTTTTCAATTTTGTTATACTGTTGATGTTTTATCTTAATGTCGTAAATCGGCAGACCGGACTTTAGTAGTAATGATTTGTTTCTAAATGGATTAAACAAACCCTCAAACAGGGCGATATACTTGCTGCCGGTTAGCAGCTTGCTGGTATACTCAGAAACTTTGGTTGAGTAAGTCAACACAGCAATCACAACGATGAAGATGCTAAAGAGGCCAATAAGCGCTTCCGGAAGATTGAACCAGATTCTCCGTACCGGATTGTGAGCGTGGTCAAGAGCCTGTTGAAATTTTTTATGTTTGTGGAG